>CAZDEX010000267.1:0-3145 GCA_964504405.1 uncultured Gaiellales bacterium
GGCGAGGCGATGGTCGGCATCTCGACGCAGTCGCTCGATCCGAGCGAGCTGCTCGAGCGCCGCGGCTGGTAGCGCGCACCCCACCCCTGAACCTGGTTCGCGGAGCGAACCAGGTTCAAGAGTGAGGCACTGCGTTCTGCGCTAGCCGGTCTTGAGCGCGCCGAGGTAGACGATCACCTGGGCGTTCTCGGGGGCCTGGTTGCCCTGGAGCGGCGACTGCTGCACGACCTTGCCGGCCTGTGCGCGCGTGGTCACCGGGTACGTCAGGTAGATCAGGCGCAGGTGGTGCCCGTTCAACGTCGACACCGCCTGCTGGAGCGTCTGGCCGACCACGTTCGGCACCGTCTCGGCCGGGTTGTTGCTCGGCCCGCGTGAGACGTTGATCTGCACGTGCGAGTGGTACGGCACCGTCGTGCCTGCCGGCTTCGCCTGCTGTTCGACCGTCCCGAGCGTGTCGGTGCCCGGGATGAAGACGACGCTCGCGAGGATGCCCGCGTTGCCGAAGGCGGTCGCGGCCTGCGCCTCCGTCTGGCCGGTGACGCTCGGCACTGTCGCCGAGGTGGGCTGCGGCGGAGCGGCCGTCGTCGTGGGCGCGGTCGTGGTCTTGGCTGTCGTCGTCGTTGCGGCCGTCGTCGTAGCCGTCGTCGTGGTCGCGACCGTGGTGGTCGCCACCGTCGTCGTCGCCGGCTTCGGGTTCGGGCTCGAGTCGATGACGAGCTTGATCTCGCTGTTCCGGGCGACCTCGGTCCCTTCCTGCGGGTTCTGCGAGAGCACCGTCCCCTTGGGCTTCCTCGACGGCTGGAAGACCTCCTTCGGGTTCAGGCCGACCTGGCCGGCGCGGACGAGCGCCTGCTGCTCCTTCATGCCGACGAAGCGCGGCACGGCGACCTTCGGCGGCACGGTCGTCGACGGCGCGGTCGTGATCACCGTGGTCGTCGGCGCGGCCTTCTTGTTGTCGTGGGTCAGCAGGTACGCGATGAGGATCCCGGCGGCGACGAGCACGAGCGCGCCGAGGCCGAGGAGCATTCCGGCGCCGATGCGGCGGTCGGGGGGCGGCCCGCCGGGCGGCGGCGGTCCGGGGGGCGGGGCACCCACGAGGGTGTCCTCGCGCGCGACGACGGTCTCGTCGTCGGCGGGCCAAGCGTCGTCTGGCGGCGGAGTGGTCTGATCTGGCACAGGTCGTCTCCCTTTTGACTAAGGATTCGTCAGCTATGCAACGGTTACTGGTCACCGGCGGTTGCGGGTACCTCGGGCGCGAGCTCCTCCGTCAGGCGCCCGGCCGCGGCTGGGACGTACGTGCGACGTGGTACTCCCGGGCTCCGCACGGGGCCGCCGAGTGGGTGCAGGCGGACGTTCGTGACGCCGAGGCCATGTCCCGCGCGGCCCTGGACGTGCAGGCCGTCATCCATACGGCGTACCGCCAGGGCGAGGGCGAGTGGGAGACGAACGCGGACGGCTCCGCCGCGGTCGCGGCGGCGGCGCAGGGCGCACGGCTCGTTCACCTCTCGACCGACCTCGTCTTCGACGGCACGGAGGGACGCTATCGCGAGAGCGATCCGCTCGCACCCGTCAGCTCGTACGGGCGGTCGAAGGCGGAGGCCGAGCGCCGGGTCGCGGAGCTGCACCCGGACGCGGCGATCGCCCGTACGTCGCTGATCTACGGCGGCGCCACGCCGGGCCCGCAGGAGCGCCTCGCCGCGAAAGGCACGCGCTTCTTCGTCGACGAGATCCGCTCGCCCGTGCAGGTGGGCGACCTCGCGTCGGCGCTCCTCGACCTGGTGGAGCTGGACGTCGCAGGGCCGTTGCACCTGGGCGGCGCGGACGACATCTCGCGCTTCGACTTCGCCGTGCTGCTCGGCGCCGATCCGGACGTGATCGAGCGCGCGCACACGGCGCCGGACCGTGCGCCCGACGTCTCGCTCGACAGCTCGCGCGCCGCCGAGCTGCTGCCGACGCGCCTGCGCGGCGTCTACGAGGTGCTGTCGGGGCCCTGAGCCCAGCGCTCGCCGGCCGCGCGCCCCTCCGGCGTCTGCAGGAAGTGCTCGAGCGGCACGTGGAGCAGGGCGGCCTTGCACTCCGCGAAGTTCTCGTTGCCGTCGGTGATCCACGCGCTCACGTGCAGCCGGCGTCCGCGCGCATCGTCGAGCTTCGCCTCGAGCATCAGCTCCGTGTTGATCTCGACCGGGTGGCGGTAGCGAACGAAGATCCGCGCGGTCACGCACGGGAACGCGTACCACGTCGCGAGCAGGCCGACCGCCTCGTCGAGCGCGCCGGCGACGAGCCCGCCGTGCACGATCCCCGGCGCGCCCTGGTGGCGGTCGTCGAACGAGAAGTACGCCTCGTACTCGGTCAGTCCCGCTGCCGTCGGCTGCGGCAGGTGCAGGCCGATCGGGTTGTCGCCGCAGCCCCAGCACGCGGGATCATGGTGCGGGGGTATCTGCATCCCACACGTTCTCGAACGTGCCGAAGCGCAGCTCCTGCACGTAGTAGAAGCGCGTCTCGTCCGAGCGCCGGAGGTACTCGTCCTGGTGCTCGGCGATGAACGTGTTGTAGGCCTCGATCGACTCCCAGCGGTCGATGACGACGAAGCGCTCAGGCTCCTCGACGTCGTGCAGCAGCTCGGTGCCGATATAGCCCGCGCCCTGACGGAAGAACTGCGCCCACTCGCCCTCGGGCCCGTACGCGCGCTTGAACTCCTCGGGGTCGCGCGCCTCGTAGCGGAAGACGTGCGCGATCAACGGGTCACCTCAGGCCGCCGCGCTCGTGGTGGGCCTTGAAGAAGTTCTCGCTGCCGGCAGTCGCCATCGCTGCGGACGCGCTGATCTCGAGGCACAGCGCCGCGGCCGCGACGATCTGTGCGAAGCGGTAGACCTTGCCCGCGCCCGCGCAGTCGATCGACGCGAGCCAGTCGCGCGCAGACGGCAGCGTCGTCCCTCCGCCGACGGTGCCCACCTCGAGGCCGCCGAAGCGGATCGACGCCTGCAGCCCCCCGGCGACGCGACGCGCCGTGCCGTGCGCCATGGAGCTCGTGCCGACCATCCCGAGATCCTGGCCGGGGGCGGCGAAGATAGCCGCGACCCCCGGCGCCGGGGTGAAGGCGGCCGATTTCAAGCCGCGCGCCCCCGCGCCCTGCGTGCCCGCCCCC
>CAZDEX010000268.1:0-3119 GCA_964504405.1 uncultured Gaiellales bacterium
GACGGAGCCCGACCCGACCGGCGCGAGCCCTGCGCGCGCGATGCGCATGGCGCTCGAGGACGCGGGCGTCGACCCGACGGAGGTCGGATACGTGAACGCGCATGCGACGTCGACGCCGCTCGGCGACGCCGCCGAGACGAAGGTGATCAAGAACGCGTTCGGTGAGGAGCACGCGAAGAACGGCCTCGCCGTCTCGTCGACGAAGGGCGCAACGGGTCACTGCTTCGGCGCCGCGGGCGCGGTCGAGGCGGTGTTCACCGTCAAGGCGGTCGTCGACAAGAAGGCGCCGCCCACGATCAACTACGAGGACCCGGACCCGGATTGCGACCTCGACTACGTCCCGAACGTCGCGCGCGACCTGCCGGACCTGAAGGTCGCCGTGTCGAACTCGTTCGGCTTCGGCGGGCACAACGCCTCGATCGTCATCTGCAGCTACGACGAATAGCGCGTAGGAAACAGGCCTATGCGCAGCGAAGGAGCTGCGCATGGGTCGCACAAGCGTTGCCGTCCGAGACGACTCCTACCGTGCAGCCATGCGCGTTGTGGACGTCGGCGGCCGTCCGGTCGAGCTGCACATACGCCGCTCGACGCGCGTGCGCGGGCATCGTCTCGTCGTGCGTTACGGGTTCCCGCCCGAGCTCGTCGTGCGCCCCCGGGCGAGCGATCGCGAGATCACCGACGCGATCGCGACCAATCTCGCGTGGCTCGAGCGTCAGCTCGCGAAGGCGGCGCAGCCGTGCCTCGATCTCGACAAGCTGAGCCTGACCGAGGAGCAGGGCCGCCGCGAAGCGCGTGCGCGCATCTCGTTGATCGCGCAGTCGGAGGCCGTTGCGCTCGGCGTCGAGTACGCGCGCATCACACTGCGCGACCAGCGCAGCCGCTGGGGCTCGTGCTCCAGCAAGGGACAGCTCAGCTTCAACTGGCGGCTCGTGCTCGCGCCACACGACGTGCTCGACTACGTCGTCGTGCACGAGGTATGCCACCTCGTCGAGCACCATCACGGCCCGGAGTTCTGGGCGCTCGTCGAGCGACGGCGGCCGAACTACCGCGACTCGAAGAGCTGGCTCGACGAGCACGGCTGGGAGATCCTGGCCTACCGGCCGCCGGAGCACGCTGCCGCGGCGTAGCTCTAGCATGGGCGCGTGGAGCGCTGGGCGACGTTCGACTGCTACGGGACGCTGATCGACTGGGACGGCGGCGTGCGCGCGGCGCTCGCGCGCGTGTTCGACGACGACCGCGCCGACGAGCTGCTCGCGCGCTACCACGAGATCGAGCCGGAGCTGCAGCGCGACGGCGGGATGAGCTACCGCGACGTCCTCACGGAGTCGATGCGCCGTCTCGGTGCGCCGGCCGGCGCGGAGCACGGGCTGGCCGAGTCCTTGCCCGGGTGGCGAGCGTTCCCGGAGGTGCAGCGCTCGCTCGAAGAGCTCCGCCGCCGCGGCTGGAGGCTCGGGATCCTCTCGAACACGGACGACGACTTCATCGCCGCCTCGCAGGTGCAGATCGGCGTGCCGTTCGACGAAGTGGTGGTCGCGCAGGAGATCGGGTCGTACAAGCCCAACCACAAGCACTGGGAGGAGTTCTTCCTCCGCACCAAGGCGCCGCGCGAAGGGCACGTGCACGTCGCTGCTTCGCTCTTCCACGACATCGCGCCGGCGAACGAGCTTGGGCTGCGCACCGTCTGGATCAACCGGCTCGGCGCGCGCGCGACCGTCGAGCCGACAGCCGAGCTGACCGATCTCTTCGCCCTGCCCGAGACGCTCGATGAGCTCGTTGCGCGTTAGGCAGCTCCGCCGGGAGGACGCGGACGACGTCGCGCGCTTGTTCGTCGAGTCGTTCGGCGACGCGCGTCGCATGGACGCAGGCGAGATCGACGACTGGTTGCGGAAAGAGGCGCTGGATCCGGAGAAGCTGCTCGTGCTGACCGACGAAGACGACAACGTCGTCGGCTACTTCGACCTCTGGCTCCAGGAGGAGACGGTCGACATCGACCTCGCGGCTCCGGGAATCTGGGACGAGGCGCTCGGCCATGCCGAGAACGCCGCGCGCGCGCTCGGGGCGAAGAACGTGCGCACGTTCTTCGTCGAGGGACACGACGTGGAGCGCGTCGTGTCGGAACGCGGGTACGGCCGGATCCGCGCGTCGTGGACGATGGAGATCGAGTTCGGCGTCGAGGCGCCCGCGGAGTCGCCGGTGCCCGACGGCGTCGATATCCGCCCCTACCGCCACCCCGACGACGAGCGCGCGGTCTACGAGGCGCACGTCGAGACCTTCGCCGATCACTGGGACTATCACCCCGAGCCGTACGAGCAGTGGCGTCAGTTCAGCGTGGAGGCGCGCAACTTCGACCCGTCGCTCTGGCTCGTCGCGTGGGCGGACGGCGACGTGGCCGGCTACGCGCTCAACTACCCGGAACGCCCGGGCGACCCCGGCTACGGCGTCGTCGGCACACTCGGTGTGCGCCGGCCATGGCGGCGGCACGGTCTCGGCGAGGCGCTCCTCCGCCGCTCGTTCGCGGCCTTGCATGCGCGCGGGCAGCGCAAGGTGCGACTGGGCGTCGATGCCGCGAACCCGACCGGCGCGACCCGCCTCTACGAGCGCGCAGGGATGCGCATCCTGCGGCAGTCGAACACGTGGGAGCGTGAGCTCGGCTGACCGGCGTAGGCTCGGCGGAGCCGGCCGGGATATGAGCGCGCTGCGGGCGAAGTGCCCGGACTGCCGCACGCTGACGGCGGTCGCGATCGGCCCGGACTACCAGTGCCATTCGTGCGGCCGCGAGTTCGCCGCCGGCCTCGTGCGGGTGCCGCGCGCCTGGGGCGAGGGCGGCGACGCCTTGGCGGACGCCGCAGCAATGGCGCTCCCGTGGCCGGAGGCGGCGACCGTCGCCGAGGACTCCCTCGCCGGCCAGATCGACACGACCGCGCGCGAGCTCCCCGCCCGCCCGCTCGTCCTGGGCGGCTGCTGCTGCGCGCACGTCGGCGCGGTGCGCGAGCTCGCACGGCGCCGCGGCCGCATCGGCGTGGTCTGGATCGACGCGCACGGTGACCTGAACACCCCGGAGAGCTCGCCGTCGGGGAATGCCTGGGGGATGCCGCTCCGCATGCTGATCGACGCCGGCG
>CAZDEX010000269.1:0-3117 GCA_964504405.1 uncultured Gaiellales bacterium
CGGCCCAGACGGCGCTCGGCGACCGGCTGCGCTCGACGCACGAGCTGCCGCCCGGTGAGGACGCGAAACAGCTGCACGTCGTCGAGCGGCTCTGGTCGGAGCTGCGGCTCGACCGGGCTGGGACGGTGGTCGCGCTCGGCGGCGGCGCGTTGACGGACGTCGCCGGCTTTGCCGCTGCGACGTACTTGCGCGGCGTTCCGTGGGTCGCGGTGCCGACGACCCTCGTCGGTCAGGTCGACGCCGGGATCGGCGGCAAGACCGCGATCGACATACCTCAGGGGAAGAACCTCGTCGGCTCCTTTCACTGGCCCGCCCGCGTCGTGATCGACGAGACGCTCCTCGCGACGCTGCCCGAGCGCGAGCGCCGGCAGGGGGAGGCCGAGCGGATCAAGACCGAGCTGCTCGCCGGTCGCGGGCTGGACGTGCGCGGCGCGGCGGCATACAAGGCGGCGATCGTCGTGCAGGACCCGCACGACCGCGGCGTGCGCAACTGGCTGAATCTCGGCCACACGTTCGCCCACGCGCTCGAGGCTGCGGCCGACTTCGACCTGCCGCACGGCGAGGCGGTCGCGCTGGGCCTCCTCGCGGCGCTTCGCGTGAGCGGCCGCGACCCTCAGCCGGTGGTCGACGCGCTCGACCCGCAGCCCGTCCACGTCGATCGCGACCGCGCCTGGCAGGCGCTCCTGCGCGACAAGAAGCGCAGCGGCGACGACATCAACCTCGTGCTGCTCGGCGACGAGGGGCCCTACGTCGAGGCGCGTCCCGCGGACGAGGTGCGGGCCGCCCTGGATACGCTCATCGCCTGATGCAGGTCCTGGTCCTCAACGGCGTCAACCTCGACACGCTCGGCCGGCGCGATCCGAAGGTGTACGGCGGCCTGAGCCTGAACGAGCTCGAGAGCCGCATCTACGAGTGGGCGCACGCACTCGACGTCAGCGCGCGATGCCGCCAATCGAACAGCGAGGGCGAGTACATCGAGTGGATCCACGACGCGTACGACACGGTCGACGCGCTGATCGTCAACCCGGGCGCGTGGAGCCACTACAGCTATGCGATCCGCGATGCGCTCGAGCTGCTCGAGGTGCCGTTCGTCGAAGTGCACCTCTCGAACATCGAAGAGCGCGAGGAGTGGCGGCGCACGAGCGTCGTCGCCGACCTCGCGGCAAAGCGTGTGATCGGCAACGGTCCCGACGGCTATCGCGAGGCGCTCGAGTTCCTCGCGGGAACGGTGGAGCAATGAGTCGCCTCAGCGCACTGGCGGAGCGTCTGGACGCGCCGCTCCTCGTCACGAACCTGACGAACGTCTTCTATCTCACCGGCTTCGACAGCTCGAACGCGGCGCTCCTCGTGTGGCCCGGCGGCGAGGCGACGCTCTACACGGACTTCCGCTACGCGGAGTCGGCGAAGGACGTCCAAGGCGTCGAGGTGCAGATGGCGAAGCGCACCCTGATGGCGGATCTCGGCGAGCGCCTCGACGGCCGCCTGCAGTTCGAAGCGGACGTGCTGCCGTACCGCGAGTGGGAGCGGCTCTCGAGCGGCAGTCTCGAGCTGATCCCCACGAGCGGGATCGTCGACGGAGTACGCGCGATCAAGTCCGACGAGGAGGTCACAAAGCTGCAACGCGCGTGCCGTGTCGCCGACCGCGCCCTGGAGGCGCTGACCGCGGACACGTGGGTGGGGCGGAGCGAGCGGGAGATCGCCTGGCGGCTCCGTGAGCTTCAGCACGCGCACGGCGCCGATGACCAGTCGTTCGATTCGATCGTCGCGTCGGGCCCGAACGGCGCGCTGCCGCACGCGCACCCCACCGACCGCATCGTCGAGAAAGGCGAGCTCGTGACCGTCGACTGGGGCGCCCGGGTCGACGGCTACAACAGCGACTGCACGCGGACGTTCTCCACCGGCGGGATCTCCGACAAGCTGCGGGAGATCTACGACCTCACGCTCGAGGCGCAGCAGCGTGCGGTGGCGAACATCAAGGCGGGCATGACAGGTGTGGAGGCAGACGCGATCGCGCGTGAGCCGATCACGGACGCCGGCTACGGCGAGAACTTCGGCCACGGCCTCGGCCACGGGATCGGCCTCGCGGTGCACGAGGCACCGCGGCTCTCGACCGAGTCGACCGACGTGCTCGAGAACGGCCACGCCGTGACGATCGAGCCGGGCATCTACGTCCCCGGCGTCGGCGGCGTGCGCATCGAGGACCTGGCGATCGTCCGCGACGACGGGGTGGACGTGCTGACCTCGTTCCCCAAAGAGCTGATCGAAGTCCGGTAACCCCTGAACCTGGTTCGCTGCGCGAACCAGGTTCAAGAGTTTCGGTACCCTGGCGCGCGCCATGGCAGAGGTCGTCTCGACAAATCAGTTCCGCAACGGGATGCACATCGAGCTCGATGGGCAGACCTGGCGCATCGTCGAGTTCCAGCACGTCAAGCCCGGCAAGGGCGGCGCGTTCGTGCGGACGAAGCTCAAGTCGCTGGGCTCTGGATCTGTCGTCGACAAGACGTTCCGCGCCGGCGAGAAGTTCCCGCGGGTCCGGACCGAGCAGAAGAACATGCAGTACCTCTACGACTCCGGCGACGAGGTCGTCTTCATGGACGAGGAGACCTACGACCAGCTGTCGATCCCGCACGCGGACCTCGAGGACGAGCTGCCGTTCATGCAGCCGAGCTCGAGCGTGCAGGTGATGTTCGTCGGCGGCTCGCCGACGGGCGTGGAGCTGCCGGCGTCCGTCGTGCTCGAGGTGACCGACACGGAGCCGGGCGTGAAGGGCGACACGGTCTCGAACGTGACGAAGCCCGCGACGCTCGAGACGGGCGCGGTGATCCAGGTGCCGCTCTTCGTCAACGTCGGCGACAAGATCAAGCTCGACCCGCGCGAGAAGCGCTACATCCAGCGCGCCTAGCCGGCCTCGACCGGCGGGACGAGCGGCACGTCGCCGTCGGGAATCGCAGCGGGGAACCAGCCCGGGTCGCCACACTTCGGGCAGGCGAAGGTGTTCCTCAGGCTCGGTGCGTAGACCGTGCCGCAGGCGGCGCACTGCACCCAGTCAGGTCGATCTCGTCTCCCGGACATATCCGGTAGACCCGCATAGGTTCCGGAAACTTGCGTCCTACCTAG
>CAZDEX010000270.1:0-3108 GCA_964504405.1 uncultured Gaiellales bacterium
GTGCGGCACGGCAACTCGGGCGGCCCCGCGGTGAACGAGCGCGGTGAGGTCGAGGCGACGGTGTTCGCCGCGCGCATCGGCTCATCCGCGGGGTACGGCGTGCCCGCCGACCCCGTGCGTGCCGACCTCGCGCGAGCGAAGCGGCCGGTCTCGACCGGCGAGTGCGGCTAGAGACCGTCAGGCGAGCACGTCGAGAACGCCCAGCGGGCGGCGGAACGGCGCGACGATGTAGACGCCGTCAGCGAGCGAACGTGCGCGGTCGATCAGCTCGTGCGCGAGCTCGGTCCCGACACTCGCGCCGTTCGCGCCCGCTGCGCGGTAGCGCTCCTGCACCTGCTCGGGAACGACGATGCCCGGCGTCTCGTTGTGCACGCGCACGGCGAGCTCGAGCGAGCGAATCGGCCACACGCCGACGAGCAGCGGGATCGACGGCCGCCCGCCGAGCCGCTCGAAGAACTGCTCGAGATAGTCGAGGTCGAACAGGATCTGCGTCATCGCGAACCGCGCGCCGGCCGCGAGCTTGCGGTGGAACCGGTCGACCTCGAGCTCGAGGTCGTCTGCCGTCGGGTTGACGGCGACCCCCGGGTAGAAGGAGGTCGGCGCGTCGATCGCACGGCCGTGGAAGTCGGTGCCCTCGTTCAGGCGCGCGATCAGCTCGACGAGGCCGATCGCGTCGACGTCGTACACCGACCCCGTGCCCGGATAGTCGCCTGCCTCGGGCGCGTCGCCCGTCACAGCCAGCACGTTGCGCAGTCCCTCCGCGTGCGAACCGAGGAGCAGCGACTCGAGCCCGGCGACCGTCGAGTCGCGCGGCGTGAGATGCGGGATCACCTCGATGCCGGCGTCGCGCTGGATCGCGGCGGACGCGATCATCCCGCTCATCCGCGCACGCGCGCGCGGGTTGTCGTTCACGTCGACGACATGTGCGCGTCCGGACTCCTTGATCGTGCGCGCCGCGTCGACGAGGCCCGCGATCGAACCGCCGAGCGGCGGGTCGAGCTGCACCGAGACGACGAACTCGCCGGTCGCGAACAACCGCTCGAGCTCGGTCGGCTCCTCCGACGCACGCGGTGCGATGACCTCGCGGCTGCCCTGCGACCCGGCGCGCGGCGAGACGACGCGGTCCTCCTCCACCGCCTGCCGGATGGCGGCGATCTGCGCGGGCGTCGTGCCGCCGCAGCCGCCGATCAACCGCGCGCCGCGCGAGCGCGCTTGCGCTGCGAAGTCCGCAAAGTACTCCGGCGTCGCGTGAGGGAACGAGATACGCGAGCCCGTCATCGTCGCGAGGCCCACATTCGGCAGCGCTGCGAGCACCGCGCCGTCGCCCGACATCTCGCCGAGAGCTGTCAGGGCAGCCGCCGGCCCGCGGCCGTGGTTCGCGCCGAAGGCGGCGACGTCCAGCGCGCGCAGCCGCTCGGCCGCCGCGCGCGCCGTCACGCCTGCCATCGTCACCGCGTCGCTGTCGAAGCTCATCAGCGCGACGACGGGCAGCGACGAGACGGAGCGCACCGCCTCGATCGCGCGCTCGAGCTCGTCGAGGTCGAAGAACGTCTCGAGCATGAGCACGTCGGCGCCGCGTCCTTCGACGATCCGCGCCTGCTCGGCGTAGTCGGCGCCGCCCGGCCCGATCGACGCGCCGATGAACACCTCGCGCCCCGAGATCTCCCGCGCGTCGCGGGCGAGCTTCACGGCGGTCGAGTTGATCCGCTCGAACTCGCCATCCAGGAAGTGCTGCGCGAGCTTGCGCCGATTCGCGCCGAACGTGTTCGTCTCGATCAGCTCCGCGCCGGCGTTGATGAAGCTGAGGTGGACGGCCGTGACGGCGTCCGGCTCCCGGAGGTTGGCCTCCTCGGGGGCCCGCAGGCCCGCCACCGCGGCCGAGAGGACGACGCCGAGCCCGCCGTCGGCGACGATCGGCCGGTCCTCGCGGAGCCGGGCTTCGAAGCTGCTCGCCACGCGGCACACGGTAGTCAAGTGCGGCGGTCAACTACCGCTTGGGTGATGGATCAACCGTTGCTCCATGAGCGAGAGTGCAACGGTCACCTGCACGGCCCGATGCGGCGAGGCCGAAAGCGGGGGCGGACACTCCCATCAGAGGACGGCGTCGGCGGCGGCGCCGTCTTCGTTTGGTCCCAGGACCTGCGGGGGTCAGCGGAAGGCGAGCCGGGCGGTGTAGATCACCCAGCCACGGCGGTACTTCACGTAGGCCGTGAGGCCACCCGTGCGCGTCGCCGTCCACGTCACCTCACGCCCACGCGTCGTCGCGTGCATGGACGCGCCTCCGACGGAGACGTTCGCGTCGAGCACGTCGAACTGCACCTCGAGCCGCACGGTCGAGCCACGGTGGACGAACGCCCGCCGGGTCGACGGGCCGAGGGGGGCCCCGCAGCGCGCGTCCCAGCACCACGACGTGATGTTGAGGGGGACGTGCGCGGTGCCCGTGTCGACGTAGGCCGAGGGTGCTGCGGCGGCGCCGATCAGGAGGGCGAGCACAAAGGCCATACCACGAATCTATCCGCCGCCCCGGTCGCGAAAAAAACAATTCCGTAACCGCAAATCCTGATGTATTGTCAGGCGCCTGAGGGTGAGCCGGAGGGAGTGACGTTTGCCGGCTCCAGCAGTGATCGTTGTCCCCCGTCAACGTCATAGCCGGAGGTCAGGCGCTAGTGCTCACCGTCGACATTGCTCTTCCCGACGTCGAAGAACTGCAGAAGCTCGTCGCGACGGGACAAGAGAAGGGATTCCTCACCTACGACGAGATCGTCAAGGGGATCGACGAAGTCGAGCTCACGAAGGAGCAGGTCGAAGACTTCACCACCTACCTGATCGACCATGGCGTCGAGCTCGTCGAGGGCGAAGAGCACAAGCGCCTCCCGCACGAGCAGCCGCTCGTCGAGGAAGAGGTCAAGTCGGCGCCCAAGCTGGACCTGACCGTCGAGCCGTCGCTCGATTCCCTTCGTCTGTATCTCCGAGAGATCGGCAAGGTCCCGCTGCTCACCGCCGACCAGGAGGTCTATCTGGCGAAGCGGATCGAGCGCGGCGACATGGCGGCCAAGACGCAGATGACGGAGGCGAACCTGCGCCTCGACGTCTCGATCGCGAAGGGCT
>CAZDEX010000271.1:0-3078 GCA_964504405.1 uncultured Gaiellales bacterium
GGCGGCAGCCACTTCGCCTTCTGCTCGTCGGTGCCGGCGATGATCACGGGCCCGGCGCCGAGGCCGTTCGCCCCGAGCGAGGTCCCGATGCCGGTGCAGCCCCAGTTCAGCTCCTCGCCGACGAGCATGCCGTCGAACGCGTTCAGCCCGAGGCCGCCGTACTCGGCCGGCACGTGGAGGTTCATCAGGCCGATCTCGTGCGCCTTCGCGATCACGTCGACCGGGTGGCGCATGTGGACGTCGTGCTCGGCGGCCACCGGCCGGATCTCCTTGGTGGCGAACTCGCGCGCGAGCGCGCGCAGCTCCTTCTGCTCGTCCGTGAGGGCGAACGAGACCCCCGTCGCGGTGCCTTCGACCGTGGCCATTCCTGGGCTCCTAGGAGTTGATTGACTCGTCAGTCAAGTAGCCTAGCGTGGCCCTCGACCTCGGGCAAGGCGTCCACCCCGAGGAGCGGCAGGCGCACGGTGAACCGGGCGCCCGCCCCCGGCTCGCTCTCGATCTCGATCGTCCCCCCGCTCTGGCCGACGATCCCGTGCACCGTCGAGAGGCCGAGGCCCGACGATACGGCGAGCGACTTCGTGGTGAAGAACGGCTCGAAGATCCGGGCCCGGGTCTCTGCGTCCATCCCGGTCCCGGTGTCGGAGACCGAGAGAACGGCCGCGGGCCCCTCGGAAGCAAGCGTCAGCGTGAGTGTCCCGCCGTTCGGCATGGCGTCGCGCGCGTTGACCGCGAGGTTCATCACGACCTGCTCGAGCTGTGTCCGGTCGGCGCGCACGAGCAGGGGCTCGGGGTCGACCTTCGTCACGAGGCGGACGTCCTCGCCGATCAGCCTGCGGAGCAGCGTGTCCATGCGCTCGACGACGTCGCGGAGGTCGATCTCCTGCGTCTGCATGATCTGCCGGCGGCTGAACGCCAGGAGCTGGCGGGTGAGGTTCGCCGCACGCTCGGCGGAGTCCCGGATCGCCTCGATCTTCTCGTCGGGGTACTCGCGCAGCAGCAGGTCGCTGTAGCCGATCACGGCGGTCATGAGGTTGTTGAAGTCGTGCGCAATCCCGCCGGCGAGCTTGCCGATCGCATCCATCTTCTGCGCCTGCCGCAGCTGCTCCTCGAGCTCGCGGCGGCCGGTGACGTCCTCGATCAGGCTGATGCCGAGCCCGTCCTCCAGATCCAGCGCGACATGCACGTGGGTGTCGACCGTCGTTCCGTCCTTCCGGACGTAACGCTTGTCGATCGCAAACGCGTCGCGGGTGCCGAGGTCGAGCTCGTGCTGCACCTCGCTCCAACGACTGTCGTCGTCGGTGACGTCGGTGTAGTGGAGCTGCGCGAACTCGGCGGCCGTGTAGCCGAGCATGCGCTGCAGGGCCGGGTTCGTCTCGCTCATGATCCCGTCGCGCCCGACGCTGATCCCGATCGGAGCGCGCTCGAAGACGAGGCGGAACCGCCGCTCGGACTGCTGGGCCTCGAGTCGGGTGCGCTCGAGATCACGCACGACCCCGGCGACGCGCGCTGCGACGAAGATGGCCATCAAGCCGCCGATCACCGCGAACGGGTAGACGCTCACTCTGCCCGTGAGCGCGAGCTGGACGGCGGGTGCGATCGCGCCGACGACGAGCGACGCGCCCAGGAACACGACGCGGCGGGTCGGAAGCGCCTCGGGCTTCGGCACGACGAGGCGCGTCATCGACGGATGCAACGCGGCCGCGCCCGCCAGCACGTACCAAAGGAGCCAGCCGATGTCGCGCCACGTGCCTGCGACGTACGAGCCGTTGATCGCGGGGACGATGTACCAGCAGTCCGAGGCGAGCAGGAACAGCACGCCGAGGCCGAGGGCGAGGAACGAAAACGAGCGCGTCCCACGCACGAGCAGCAGGCGAACGACGAGCGCCAGGATCACCAGGTCGATCACCGGGTACGCGATCGAGAAGAACCGGGCGAGACCGCTGCCCATCCCGAAGCTTCCGGCGAACGCCGCAGCCCAGATCAGCAGGCTGAGCGCGAGCGCAAGGACCCCTGCATCGAAATACGACGGCAGATCCTGCTCCGGCGACGCCTGACGGATGAGGAGGACGAGCGCGACGGCGAGCAGGACATCGGCGGAGAGGTAGCCGTAATCGGCAGCCGACGGGAACGGCGGCAAGAAGTGATAGCCGGAGAAGTAGACGATGTCCGCAACGCCGAAGACCGCTTCGCACAGGGCTAGCAGGAGCCAGCCGGAGCGCGCGGCCGGCCGGTGCACGTAGATGCCGACGAGGGTCGCCCCGGCGGCGAGCAACCCGAGCGACTCGTAGATCGGGTACACGCCACCGAAAGCCACATACGCCGCGATCGCGAGTGCGCCGAGGCCGAGGTAGGCTCGGACGGCAGTGGTTGCCACGCCTCCAGTATCGCCACCCGGTCGGACTCGCCGGGTACTCGCTCCGGGTGAAGCCCCTCCGTCCACCGAGTGATGGGCAAGGTCCACGCGTCCATCGACGAGAAGCTCGCCGTCTGGATCGGCCGCCAGCGCGTGTTCTTCGTGGCCACCGCGCCCAGCGAGGGAGGCCGCGTGAACGTCTCTCCCAAAGGCCCGATCGACACCCTTCACGTCGTCGACGGCCACACGGTCGAGTACGTCGACCACATCGGCTCGGGCGCCGAGACGATCGCGCACCTGCGCGACAACGGGCGGATCTGCCTGATGCTCTGCGCGTTCGACGGACCGCCGCGGATCGTGCGCCTGCCTGGGCGGGGTGAGGTCGTCCCCGCCGCGGACGTGGGCGACGGGACGCGCGGAACGATCCGCGTGGAGGTCGACCGGATCTCGGACTCGTGCGGCTACGGCGTGCCGTTGATGGAATACGTCGGCGGGCGCCCGCAGCGCGACGCCTGGATCGCGCGCAAGGGCGCCGACGGCCTGCGCGCGTACGTCGGCGAGAAGAACGCCGTGTCGATCGACGGCCTGCCCGCGGTCGACTAGCTAGGCTGCCGCCGTGGATTTCGCTCTCACCGACGAGCATCGCCTGATCCAGGACACCGTTCGCTCCTTCGTGGACGAGCGCGTCCTCCCCGTCGCGGTCCAGAACGACATCGACCACAAGC
>CAZDEX010000272.1:0-3052 GCA_964504405.1 uncultured Gaiellales bacterium
GCTTGCGACCGCGCTCGTCGTGATCCTGCTCGTGCTGCTCTTCCGTCCGCAAGGGTTGTTCGGACGCGCGGCGGTGAGGCGCGTATGAGACTGAAGTTCGGCGTCGTCGCCGCCGGCTTCGTGGTGCTCGCGCTGCTCCCGTTCGTGCTGTCGGAGTTCCGGACGGTGCAGCTCGCGACGGTCGGCGCGTACTTCATCGCGATCCTCGGCCTCGACGTGCTCACGGGGCACAGCGGGCAGATCTCGCTCGGCCACGGCGCGTTCATGGCGGTCGGCGCGTACACGACGGCGATCCTGATGGCGAACCACGGCGTGCAGGACCTCTGGACGATCCCGATCGCCGCGGCGGTCGCGGGGGCGATCGGCCTGCTCGCCGGCATCCCCGCCCTGCGCCTCACCGGCTTCTACCTCGCGCTCGCGACGTTCGGCATCGCCGTCGCGCTGCCGACGGTGCTCAAGAAGTTCGACCACCTCACCGGCGGCTCGACCGGCATCACGCTGTTCGGGAAGCCCACCCAGACGGGCCACGGGGTCGGCGTGTGGGGGATGACGAACAACACGTGGCTCTACGCGCTGACGTGGACGATCGGCGGCTTCCTGTTCCTCGTCGCGTGGTGGCTCCTCGGCTCGCGCTTCGGGCGCTCGCTGCGCGCCGTGCGCGACAGCGAGCTCGCCGCCGCCGCGTCCGGCGTGAACCGCGCGAAGTACAAGGTGCTCGCGTTCGGCGTGTCGGCCGCATACGCGGGCGTCGCCGGCGCGCTGTACGCGATCAACATCGCGTACGTGTCACCCGACACGTTCCCCATTCAGCTCTCGCTCTTCCTGCTCGTCGGCGCCGTCGTCGGCTTCTTCGGCTCGATCTGGGGCGCGGCGCTCGGCGCGCTGCTCATCCTGTTCGTGCCGGACATCGTGGGCGTGATCCCGCACGTCGACACGAAGCAGGCGGGCCCCACCACGTTCTTCTACGGGGCCGTGCTCGTCGTGCTGATGCTGCTGCTTCCGCTCGTCCTGCGTGGAGCGCGGCTACTCTCCCGGCGATGAAGGCCCTCGTCGCCCTGGGGTTGAGCGCGCTGGCGCTCGGCGGAAGCACGCCCGGCGTGTCGTCGTCGACGATCACGATCGGCTCGAGCGGCCCGCTGACCGGCGAGGCGGCTGCGGCGGCCGGCGTCCTGAAAGGCGCCGACGCGTACTTCAAGTACGTGAACGCGCGCGGCGGCGTGAACGGCCGGAAGATCGACTTCAAGTACCTCGACGACGCCTACGACCCGTCGCGCACCGTGCAGAACGTGCGGCAGCTGATCCAGCAGGACAACGTGTTCGCGCTCTTCTCGGTCGTCGGGACGAACGGCAACCTCGCGATTCGCGACTTCGCGAACGCGTCGGGCGTGCCGACGGTGTTCTCCGCGTCGGGCGCGACGACGTTCGGCCGCGACTACGCGAAGTACCCGTGGACGATCGGCTACCTGCCGCCGTACGCGGAGGAGGGCGCGCTGTACGCGAAGCACATCCTCGTCACGAACGCGAAGAAGGCCAAGGTCGCCGTCCTCTACCAGAGCGACGACTACGGCAAGGATCTGCTTTCGGGCTTCCGCAAGGGGCTCGGCGCGAAGGCGAAGACGGCGATCGTGCAGACGGTCGGCTACGACCCGACTGCGTCCGATGTGCAGTCGCAGGTTGCGCAGCTGAAGGCCAGCGGCGCCAACACGTTCTGCGTCTTCGCGTTCGGCAAGTTCGCGATCCAGGCGTTCCAGTACGCGAACAAGCTCGGGTGGAAGCCGCAGATCTACGTGAACGACGTCGCGTCCGCGTCGTCGATCATGCAGATCGATCCGCAGACGACCGCGGAAGGCGCGATCTCGATCCTCTGGGGCAAGGACCCCGCGACCCCGAAGTTCAAGGGCGACGCGGGCGTGAAGCTCGCCGCGACGATCATCAAGAAGTACGTGGCGGGTGGTAATCCCTCCGACGGCTTCCTCGTCGCCGGAATGGCCGAGGCGTTCTCGATGGTCGACGCGCTGAAGGCGAGCGGCAAGAGCCCCACGCGCCAGGGCCTGATGAACGCCGTCACGCACATGAACGAGGCGAACAACCCGTTCCTCGTTCCCGGCGTGAAGGTGCACACGACGCCGACGTTCCGCTTCCCGATCTCGAGTGTCCAGCTCCAGCGCTGGCACGCCGGGCATTGGGTGCCGTTCGGCGGCGTCGTGTCCGCCAAGCCCTAGTCGGTACCTCGTTGGGCCGCGAGCCGTTCGTCCGCGAGCGCTTCCTCCAGGGTGATGACCTGCGCCGGCACTCCGAGGTGCTCGCGACGTGCCGCACTGCGCTTCTCTCGGCCGGCAACGGCCTGCTCGAGCGCGCGCAGCAGGCGGGCGTCGTGCGCGCGGACGCGGCCTTCCCGGATGTCGCACGGCTGATTAGCGGCGTCGCCGTCGTGCAGACGGTCGACGACGCACAGCGCGAGCGCCTGATCGACCTCGCGCTCGACAGCCTCCGCTACATCATCTAACGCTTCGGCGGCAGCGAGCGCGCGTAGGCGGTCCCGCGCTCGACCCACTGTGCGAGCTCGGCGTCATCCGGTGCCGCGACGCGCAGCCAGCCGGCCATCGGCCGCCCGCGCATCACCGCGATCTCGGCCGTCGTCGAGGCAACGAGCGCCTGCGACTGCTCCGGGTCGACGCGCACGAGGATGCCGCCCTGGCCGCTCGCGGCGATCGCCATGTTCCCCCCGACGAGGAACGCGATCCCGCCGAACATCTTCTTCTCGGTCGCCTCGCCGCCGATCAGGCCGCGGATGCGCTCGGCGAGCTCCTCGTCGTACGCCATCACGGGATCGTAAAGCCGTGGAGGAGGCACGGCGCGGGAGCAGAACTGGTCCGACTCGTGCGCCGCCTGATTGCGCTCATCTCGCTCACCGGTGCGTTGGCGGCCGCTCCGGCGGTTCACGCTGCCGCGAACCCGCAGATCGCGGGCCTGCAGGTCGCGCTGCGCGCGCACGGGCTCTACCTCGCGCAGATCGACGGCCTCGCCGGGCCACGCACCGCGGCCGCGATCG
>CAZDEX010000273.1:0-3048 GCA_964504405.1 uncultured Gaiellales bacterium
GACCATCGTGGCGAGCGCGTCGTGCTGCTCTTCTACCCGGGCGACAACACGCCCGTCTGCACGCGTCAGTTCTGCTCGTATCGCGACGACTCCGAGGAGTTCGAGCGGCTCGAGGCGACCGTTGTCGGTATCTCGGCTCAGGATCTCGACTCGCACGCGGCGTTCAGTGGCAAGCACGGCCTCAACGTGGCGCTGCTCGCCGACCCCGGCAACGCGGTCGCGAAGTCCTACGGGGCCTACCAGCCGGTGATCGGCACCAAGCGAGCGGTGATCATCGTCGACGAACGCGGGGTGGTGTCGTTTCGCCACGACCATGCGCTCGGGCTCAGCTACATGAACGCGCACCAGATCGCCGAAGCGCTGGCAGCGCTGCCGGAGCGGGTTTGAGCGCAAGTGGGCGGGCGCCCATCGCGGCGCCCGCGGCGGGGGTCGCCGCGATCCTGCGGCTCGCCACGGCGAGCGCGCTTGTGGTGGCGCTCGTCGCGCTGGCCGGCTGCGGCGGAAGCGGCAGGCCGACGCTGACGGTGTCGGCGGCGGCTTCGCTGACCAAGGCGTTCAGTTCCTATGCGCGCATGTTCCGCGCGGCCGACGTGCGCCTCTCGTTCGGAGGCTCGGACCTGCTCGCGGCGCAGATCCGCCAGGGCGTGAGGCCGGACGTGTTCGCGTCGGCGAACATGACGCTGCCGACGGCGCTTCACGCTGCAGGCCTCGTGCGAACGCCGGTCGCGTTCGCTGCCAACCGCCTGGTAATCGCGGTGCCGCGCGGCTCGCGGCGCGTGGCGTCCGCAGCCGATCTCGCCAAGCCCGGTGTGACGATCGCGATCGGCTCGCCGACGGTGCCGGTCGGGGCCTACACGCGCGCCGTGCTCGATCGGCTTCCGCGAGCCGAGGCGGCCGCGATCGCGCGCAACATCCGCTCTCAGGAGCCCGACGTGACGGGTGTCGTCGGCAAGCTCACGCAGGGCGCGGCGAGCGCCGGCTTCCTCTACATCACCGACGTTGCCGCGACGCGCGGGGCCCTGCGCGCAATCGCGATCCCGGCCGCGATCGCGCCGCAGGTCGTCTACGGAGCAGCGGTCGTCACCGGTACTGGGCACGCGACGCAGGCGCGCGCTTTCATCGACGGCCTGCTCAAGGGGGCCGGCGCTCGGGCGTTGCGGGCGGCGGGGTTTGAGCCGCCGCCGCGCTGAGGCGCTCTTCGCCTACGCCTTCAGACCCGCGTACGGTCGTCGCCGATGGCGCCCGCGGCGTGGCCTGCGTGCTCCGGTCGCGTCGCAAGTGCCCTGTCCGCCTCGGTCGCACGCTCGAGGTGCAGCGCCATCAGCTCCGCCTGCGCGTCGCGCGGCGGGTCGTGCCGCGCCTCGACGTGGCACCATTGCCCATCGGGCTGGAGGTCCCACGAGTTGCGCTCGTCGGCGAAGCAGCGCTCCAGGACGTCGAGCACCTGAGCGCGCAGCTTCGGGTTCTCGATCGGCACCGCGAGCTCGACGCGCGTGTCGAGATTGCGCGGCATCAGGTCGGCGGATGAGATGTAGACGTTTTGCTCGTCGCCGGCCTGGAAGCTGAAGATCCGCGAGTGCTCGAGGAAGCGCCCCACGATCGAAACGACGCGGATGTTCTCCGAAACGCCGTGGATTCCGGGCCGCAGGCAGCAGATCCCGCGCACGTTGAGGTCGACGCGCACGCCGGCCTGCGAGGCCCGGTAGAGCGCCTCGATGCACGGCTGGTCGACGAGCGCGTTCATCTTCATCGCGATCCGCGCCGGCTGTTGCTGTGAGTGCGCCTCGATGGTGCGCTCGATCTCGGCGACGATCGCATCGCGCAGGTGGCTGGGCGCGACGAGCACCTTACGGTAGCCGGCCGGGCGTCCGAAGCCGGTCAGGTAGTTGAACATGTCGGCCACGTCGGCGCCGATCTGCGGGTCGGTCGTGAACAGGCCGAAGTCGGTGTACAGGCGCGCAGTCGTCGAGTGGTAGTTCCCAGTGCCGATGTGGACGTAGTTGCGCACCCCGTTGCCCTCGCGCCGCACGATCAGCACGCACTTGGCGTGCGTCTTGAGCGCCGGGTGGCCGTAGACGACGTGCACCCCCGCCTGTTCGAGCGCCTTCGCCCACTGGATATTCATGCGCTCGTCGAAACGCGCCTTGAGCTCGACGAGGCAGACCGCCTGCTTGCCGCGCTCCGCGGCGCGGATCAGCGCCGGCACCAATGGCGAGTCGTCGCTGGTGCGGTAGACGGTCTGCTTGATGGCAAGCACGTCGTCGTCGGCGACGGCCTGCTCGACGAAGCGCTCCACCGTTTGCGTGAACGAGTCGAACGGATGGTGGACGAGGATGTCGGACTCGCGCATCGCTCGCAGCACGTCGGCGTGGCCGTCGTCGCTGCGAAACTCCGGAGGAGTCACGGGCGACCAGGGACTGTCGCGCAGCTCCGAGAACCCGGGCAGCTTCACGAGCTGCCAGAGGCCGGTCAGGTCCTGGAGTCCGTCGAGCGCGTAGACGTCGCGGTCGCTGACACCCAGCGCCGCGGTGATTTCGTCGAGCAGCGCCGCCGACATGTGCGCGCCGACCTCGACGCGCACCACCTCGCCGAAGCGGCGCCGGCGCAGCTCATCCTCGACCGCGCGCAGCAGATCATCGGCCTCGTCGGAGACGGCGAGGTCGGCGTCGCGGGTGACGCGAAAGACGTCGTAGTCGACGATCTGCATGCCAGGGAACAGTGAGTCGAGGTTGTCGGCGATCACGTCCTCGAGCGGAATCAGCGTCGTGCTCCCTTCGGCCGGAGCGACGAACCGCGGCAGGACCTCGATCGGCACCTTCACACGCGCGAAGGTCGTGTGGCCGGTGACCGGGTCATGCACGAGCACCCCCAGGCTGAGTGACAGATTCGAGATGTATGGGAACGGCTGCCCCGGCCCGACCGCCAGCGGCGTCAGCGCCGGAAAGATCACCGAGCGAAAGTGCATGCGCAGAAGCTCGCGGTCGCGCGCGGTGACGTCGGCGATCGCGGTTACGCGGATCCCGCGCTCGGCGAGCTCCGGGCGCAGCT
>CAZDEX010000274.1:0-3039 GCA_964504405.1 uncultured Gaiellales bacterium
GGCCGAACCTCGACCAGCTGAAGCCGCCGCAACCGGTGGTGCAGCACCAGGTCGAGGTCGGCGGAGGCGCGATGCCGCCCTTCAAGGGCACCCTGTCGCCCGCCCAGATCACGGCGGTGGCGAAGTACGTCAGCTCCGTCGCCGGCAAGTAAGAACCTGATTCGGCGAAGCCGAACCAGGTTCAAGGGTTACGCGAAGCGCGAGGCAAAGCCCACGAATCTGGTCCGCTGCGCGAATCAGATTCCAGACGCTTGCCGAGCACGAGGTACGGCGGGTACCCCGGCCCGAAGTCGATGCCCGCGAGCTCGCTCCAGCCGTTCTTCGCGTAGAAGTTGCGCGCCTTGCGGGAGCCGGTCTGCGTCGAGAGGAGCGCGCGGTCGTGCGGCTGCCGGGTGAGGAGCTGCGCGAGCAGCGAGCTGCCGATCCCGCGCCGCTGGAACGACGGGCGCACGTGCAGCTCGACGATCTCGTAGTGGGGCTGCTCGATCCACTCGGCGCGCTGCGCAGCCGTCAGTGAGCGCGCGACGTGCTCCGTCCACCACTGGCCGGCCCCGCCCGTGTAGCCGTAGCCGAAGCCGGTGACCTCGCCTCCCTCACGAGCGACGAGGAACACGAAGTCCTCGCGCTCGGCGTGCAGCGGCAGGCGGTTCGCCGCCCAGTCGTCGGACAGCGCACCCGCGCCGAGGGCCGAGCGGTGCACCTCGCGCAGCTCGCCGCGAAGCGGCAGCGGGTCGACGAGCTCGATCAGTCGGAGTCGAGGTCGACGACGACGTGCGTCAGCGGCAGCGCGAAGCGCTCGCGCGCGCGGTCCACGACCCCGCGCTCGAGCCAATGCGAGCGGCCCTCCGGATGCGTCGAGATGATCAGCTCGTCGGGCCGGAACGTGCGCAGCGCGTCCTCGATCGCCTGCAGCGGGTCGCCGTCGCCGATCTCGCCTCGGGCGTCCAGGCCGACCGCCCGCATCGACTCGAGGCTTGCGTCCAGCCGCCGCTTCGCGGCCGAGCGCGCCTCGTCCTCGTCGGAGACCCAGTGGCGAAGCGGCGAGTTGAGCGCCGGGCACACGACGAGCACGACGGCGTGGCGACCCTCGGAGCGCTCGCGAATCTCGGACAGGAGCTCCGGCCCGCCCACCGTCTCGTTCGCGGCGACGAGGATCCTGTGCTCGCCCGCGGGGCTCGCCGCAGGCGCCTGGGGGATCGGCGCCGGCCGCTCCTCGCTGCGCAGGAACCACCACAACGCGACGATCGTGACCACGATGAACACGGCGAGGCCGACCCAGCCGTTGATCAGCCAGCCGATGACGATCAGGGCGAAATAGCCGATCGTCAACCAGACGAACCGGAACGCATCAGCTTCGCTCCGGAAGGGATTTCGCATAGCGCTCCTAGAGGAGGTACACCGTCACGTAGACGATGATCCACATCACGTCGACGAAATGCCAGTAGATCCCGCCGATCTCGATCCCGTGGTGGTGCTCGGGCGAGAAGTGGCCGCGGAACGCGCGCACCGTCATGACGAGGAGGATCGTGAGGCCGACGAGCACGTGCGCGCCATGCAGGCCCGTCAGGCCGAAGAAGGTCGAAGCGAACGACGTGTCGCCCGTGTTGAAGCCCAGCCGGTGGTACTCGATCACCTGGGTGAGCAGGAACGTCGTGCCGAGACAGAGCGTCAGCACGAGCCCGGCCTGCATGCCGCGGCGGTTGCCGCGCTTGATCGACGTGTCCGCCCAGTGCATCGACGCGCTCGACGTGACGAGGATCAACGTGTTGATCAGCGCGACGAAGACCGGCCGGTGGAACGGCGCGGGCGGCCAGTGGCCGTGGTACGGGTTGTTGACGACGCGGTCGAAGAAGTAGACCGTGAAGAACGAGCCGAAGAGCATGATCTCCGACGCGATGAAGAGGAACATGCCGAGCACCGCCGGCGAGACGCGCGACGAGTAGTGGATCGGCGGCGGTCCATGGTGGTCGAAAGCTCCGTGCTCTTCGGCGTGCGCGGTCATCCGACCTCCACCTTCTGGCGGACCGGCGAGATCACGTGGTCGACGGGAAGCTTCGTGTCCTTGCGAACGCGCTCCACCAGATCGCGCCGCAGCCAGCCGCTCTTCTCGCCCGGGAACGTCGAGATGATGATCTCGTCGACGCGCTCGTCGTTGAAGACGTGCATCGCGGCCGTGTACGGGTCGGGGTGCACGATCTGGCCGTGCGCGTCGATGCCCTCGCCCCGCAGCTCCGTGAGCGCGCGCCGCAGGCGCCGGTCGGCATCCGCATGCTCCTCGTCGTCGCTCTGCGGCGCGACGATCAGGAACGCCGCCTTGCCCTCGCTCGCGCGCCGGCGGATCCGGTCGAGGAGCTCGTCCGAGAGGACCGTCTGGTTCGCGACGACGAGGACGTTGGTTAGTTCGTCCGCGTCCGACTCGACCGTCACGTGCGTGACGGGGATACCGCCGGCGGCGCGCGTGATCTCCTCGACGACGTTGCGGCGCATCCAGCCCGAGCGCTCGGCGCCGTGGGTCGAGACGATGATCGAGTCGACGGGGGGCTCGAGCTGCGCGAGCGCGTCCTTCGCGGCCTGCACAGGCCCGGTGTCGACGACGAAGCCCTGTGCGGTCACGCCGACTTCGCGGAGCCGCTCGAGGGTCTTCTCGAGGCGGCGCCCCGAGGACGCCCGGCGCGTGTCCTCGTAGACGACGTAGCCCTGGTTCGGCTCGTTGACCGGCGCGATCACGGTGACCCGATCCTCGGGGCCGACCTCCGTTCGCAGCAGGTCGCGCAGCGTCGTCGACGCCGCGGTCTCGTTCGCGATCACGAGGACGTGCGCCATCAATCGGCCGCGACGGGCGACGGGGTGGGCGCGCCGAAGATGGCGTGGCGCGCGCCGGGGACGCCGTACTCGTAGGGGTTCCCGACGACCTGCGGGATCTCGTCGAAGTTGAACACCGGCGGCGGGGAGCTGACCTGCCACTCGAGCGTGAGCGCGCGCCACGGGTTCCCGACGGCGCGCTCGCCGTGCGTCCACGAGCGCGTCATGTTGTAGACG
>CAZDEX010000275.1:0-3016 GCA_964504405.1 uncultured Gaiellales bacterium
CAGGGCTTCGCGCGCGGGCTCGGCGAGGAGCGCGTGCTCGACCTGAACCTCATGGTGACGCGCAGCCTCCTGCCGGAGCGCACGTTCGTCGTCTTCCTCGACGCCGACGAGGCGCTGCGCCGGGGCAGCGGCCGGCCGGACCGGATCGAGCGCGAAGGGGCCGGCTTCATGCGCAAGGTGGACGAAGCGTTCCGCACCCTCGCACTGCGCTTTCCCGAGCGGATCGTCTCGCTCGACGGCGGGCGGGCTCCCGACGAGATCGCCGAGGAGGTTCGTGAGCACGTTCGCGCACTCCTCTGAGTTGCCAAATTCGGAGCACGCGGAGGCCGCGCGTCTACTGGACGCCGCGCTGCGCGAGGGGCCCGCGCACGCGTACCTCTTCCACGGGCCGCCGGGCGTCGGGAAGCGGGAGGTCGCGCGCGCGTTCGGCCGTGCGCTCCTCGACACGGACCGCGAGTTCCACCCCGACCTGTACGAGCTCGACGCATTGGGCGAGATGATCCGCATCGACGCGATCCGCGAGCTTCGGCGCGACCTGCACATGCGTCCGTTCGAAGCGGACCGGCGTGTCTACCTCGTGCATCGCGCGCACCTGTTGAACGAGGACGCGGCGGACGCCTTGCTCAAGGATCTCGAGGAGCCGCCGCCGTACGCGGTGATCGTGCTGATCGCCGACGATCTCGGCCCGCTGTCGGAGACCATTCTCTCCCGCTGTCAGCTGGTGCCTTTCAGGCGCCTCTCCGAACGGGCGATCCGCGAGCTCGTCGACGCGCGCGCGCCGCAGCTCGACGACGAGGGTCGCGCCGCTCTCGCCCGTGTGGCCGCAGGCCGCCTCGACCGGCTCGAGCGGCTGCTCGACCCGGCGTCCGTCGCGCGTCGCGAGGAGCTGATCGCCCAGGCGCGCGCCGTCTATCGCGATCCGGCCTTCGACGCATCGGCCGCGGCATCGGCGGTGTTGGCGAACGCCCAGGCGCGCGCCGCCGAGGCGCGCAAGCTGGAGGAGGCGCGGATCGCGGGGCTCGATCTGACGGCTCGCGACGCGGAGCAGCGCGTCAAGCGCGCGGCGCGGGGGGCGGAGCGCGAGGAGCTGCTCGCCCAGCTCGAGGAGCTCGGCGCCTGGTACCGCGACCTCGTCGCCGTCGCGGTCGGCGCCGACCGGGCGGCGATCCACCTCGACAAGCTCCCCGAGCTCCGCGAAGACGCCACGCGCGAGCGCCTCGTCGGGGCCGAGCGCGCGGCCGAGGCCGTGCGGGAAACCTGGCGGGAGCTGGAGGAATTCAACCTCGCGCCGCAGCTCGCGTTCGAGGCGCTCTTCGTCCGTATCGGTCGAGAATTACATACTTAATACTTACAAGTCTTATTGTAAAATCCCCCTTTCTGGACTATCAATGATGCGGTTTTCGACCGACACTGTGTGCTGAGTGTCGTGGGCGGACGGCGCTCTCTGTAAGCAGGGGGGCTTGTGCGGACGGCTCCCCCCACCAGGGAGAGCAATTCGTTGGTTGCAGTTCCGTCCATAGGCCGTGCCAGTGAGGTGACCCCGCGGCGAGCCGCTCCGGAAGCGGACGCCACGCGTGACCTCTACGAGCGCTACGCGCGACAGATCTATACGTACTGCCTGCATCAGCTCGGCAACCGCGAGGAAGCCGAGGATGCCGTCCAGTCGACGTTCCTGAACGCGTTCCGCGGCTTCCAGCGCGGCGTCGACCCGGAGTTCGAGTCGGCGTGGATCTACAAGATCGCGCAGAACGTCTGCCTGACGCGCCAGCGCTCGTCGTCGCGGCGCCGCCGCGTCGAGAGCGCGAGCGATCTGGACGCGATGCAGGACTACGTTCCCGCGCACGAGATCGACGCGGACGAGCTGATCAACCTCCCCGAGGCGCTCGACGCGATGCCGCACCAGCAGCGGAAGGCGCTCCTCCTCCGCGAATGGCAAGGGCTCTCGTACAAGGAGATCGCCGAGGAGCTCGGCCTGACGCAGGCTGCGGTCGAGACACTCCTGTTCAGGGCACGTCGTTCCCTCGCCGCGGGGCTGGGCGAGGAGCCGGCGAAGAAGAGCGCGCTGCAGCGCCTGCGCACCGGTGGCGACGCCGGGTCTGCGCTCGCGCTGCTCAAGTCGCTGCTCTTCACCGGCGGCGCGAAGGTGGTGACCGCGGTCGCGACGGTCGCGGCGACGTCGGTGGTCGCAGCCACGCCGGCCGCGCGCCACGCGGTCGAGGACGTCGTCACGCCCGCCCACGATCGTGCGCCCGCCCCCGCGCACCAGGTCGCGAGGACGCCGGGGTCGGGCGGGGCGCCGGCGCCCTCGCGCGTCGTTCTGCCGCAGCACGTCGCTCGTGCAGTGGGCGCGGCGGCTTCGGTGTCCACTGTGGCGCCGCCGGCGCACGCGCGTGGAAAGGCTGCGCACGCCGTCGTCGCGCTGCGCCCGCACGACATCCGCGCCGCTCACGCAACGGGCGCGGCCTCGGCGGCGAGCCCGACCCTGCCCGCGCCGACGGTTCCGACGCCGGCGACCGTCGACAACGCGGCCCCAGCGGTCGCTCCGGCCTCCCCGCCTCAGAGCACTCAGGTGGAGACGCCGCAGACGCCCGCGTCGAACGCGCCCGCGGCGCCCGCTCCGACGCAGCCCGCACCTGCGGAGAAGGCGAAGGGCGACGACAACAAGAAGTCCGACCCGCCGCAGACCTCGAACGCGCCTGCAGCCCCGCCGGCGCAGGCGCCGAAGAAGGACGATTCGTCGAGCACCAAGAAGGACGACTCCTCATCGAGCTCCAAGAAGGACGATTCGTCGGGTTCCAGAAAGAACGATGCCGCCAATCCCAGTCCGGCGGCGACCACCTCCGGCAGCTCGACTTCCACGTCGCCGAGCGGGACGGGCGACGGGCACAGGACGACGAGCAGCGGGAGCAACAACTCCGGCACGACGACCACCGCCTCGGCGCCGACCGGTTCGCCGGCGCAGGCGAAGGACGACTCGAAGGCCGGCAACGGCGATGGAAACGCGAACGGCAAGAGC
>CAZDEX010000276.1:0-2996 GCA_964504405.1 uncultured Gaiellales bacterium
ACTCGCCGAGCCTCGGCAAGCCGGGCGTCGGGCTCGTCCTCGACGCCGGCCGGGCCGTGACGCTGCACCAGCTCGGCCTCGTCTCCTCGACGCCCGGCTTCGTTGCGGTGATCCGCGCCGGCGACTCGAAGACCGGCCCGTTCCCTGACACGGTGTCCTCCTCGCAGACCGTGCCGGCGTCGGGTGCGCAGTACACGATCACCGAGTCGAAGCCGCACCGTTACTACGTGATCTGGATCACCCGGCTCGCGCCGGGGTACCACACCGCCGCGGTCAACGAGGTCAGGACATCCTGAGCGCTGCCTGAACCTGATTCGCGTTCTTTGCGAACCAGGTTCAAGAGTCTCACCGGCCGGGAGCCGTCGCGTAACCCATGAATCTGGTTCGGCTGCGCCGAATCAGATTCGGCACGCCAGAGGTCAGAAGCGAAGCTGCCTCCGGCGGTCGAACCGCTCGACGGCGAGGTCGGCGAGCTTCTGCAGCAGCTCGTCGTACGGCACGCCCGACGCTTCGAAGAGCCGCGCGTAGACGCTCGTCGACGTGAAGCCGGGAATCGTGTTCAGCTCGTTGACGAGCAGCTCGCCGTCCTCGCGCACGAAGAGATCCGCGCGCGCCATGCCTTCACAGTCGGTCGCGACGAAGGCCCGCACGGCGAGCTCCTGCGCGCGCTCGATCTGCTCGTCGGTCAGGCGCGCCGGGACGATGAGGTCCATCTCGCCCTCGTCGTACTTCGCCTCGTAGTCGTACCACTCGTTGTGCGTGACGACGATCTCGCCGGGCAGCGACGCGGTCGGCCTGAGGTTGCCGAGCACGCCGACCTCCACCTCGATCCCCTGCACGAACCGCTCCACGAGCACCTTCTCGTCGTGCTCGAATGCGAGGGCGACGGCCGCACGCAGCTCGTCGTCGTCGTGTGCCTTCGAGATGCCGACGCTCGAGCCGAGCCGCGCCGGCTTGACGAAGACCGGATACCCGAACGGGTTGCGCGGCTCGTCGCCGAGGCGCAGCGTGATGTTCTCGGTCACCGGGATGCCGTGGTCGCGCATCACGGCCTTGAACACGTCCTTGTCCATGCAGAGCGCCGAAGCGAGGACGCCTGCGCCGACGTAGGGCACGTTCGCGAGCTCGAGCAGGCCCTGCACCGTGCCGTCCTCGCCGAACGGCCCGTGCAGCACGGGGAAGACGACGTCGACGTCGGTCATCGCGCGCGCCACCTCCTTGCCGGGAAGGCGCTCGCCCGACTCGAGCTGCCTCTGGCCGCTTCCGAGCTGCCAACGTCCCTCGCGGTCGATCGCGACCGTGAGCACGTCGTTCCCGCTCGCCTCCAGGGCTTCGACGACGCTCGCGGCCGATGCCTGCGAGATCGCATTCTCGCTCGAGCGTCCGCCGAGGATCACGGCGATGCGGCGCCGGGTCACTTGGGCGGTGTCGGGGTGGTGGTCGTCGTCGTGCCGCCGTCGCCCCCTGGCGTGCCGTTCTGGAGCTGGCCGACGTTGATGATCACGACCTCGCCCGACTTGGCGTCGGCGCCCGGCGCCGGCGTCTGCGACTGCACGATCCCGTCCTGGCTCGGGTCGTTGACCGGGACGTAGGTGACTGCCGGCGTCAGGCCCGCGCCGCTCAAGATCGACTCCGCGTTCGCCTGGCTCTGATTCGTGACGTCGGGCACGGTCGTGGACGTCGGGCCCTTCGAGACCGACAGGGTGACCGTCGCGCCGCGCTGGCTGTCCGTCCCGGCGGGCGGATCCGACGAGACGACGACGCCGGCCGCCTGCTGGTCCGATGGCACGTCGACGCGCTTGACGATGAAGCCCTGGCCCTCGAGCGCGGACTTCGCGTTCGCGAACGGTTGCCCGACGACGCTCGGCACGGGGATCGGCTTCGCGCCGCGCGACACGTTGATCCGGATCTTCGAGCCCTTCACCACCCTGCTGAGCGGCGGCGGGAACTCGCCGGTCACGGTGTCCGGTTGCTCCGGCGAGAAGACGCGCACGACGTTCGGGGTCAGCCCGATCCCGGCGAGCGTCGCTACCGCGTCCGTGACGCTCTGGCCCTTCACGTCGGGAACGCTCACCTTCGGCAGGCCGGTCGAGACGTGCAGCAGGACGGTCGAGCCCTTCCCGACCTTCGAGCCGCCGCCCGGGTTCTCGTCGACCACCTGGCCGGGCGGCACGGTGTCGCTCGGCTCCTTGACGACGCGCGGCGTGAGGCCGGCCTGCTGGATCTTCAGCGTCGCGAGGTCCTGGCGGAGGAGCGTCACGTCCGGCACGGCGACCGGGCGGCTGTTGTCGAGCTGCTGCTGCACCTTCGTGTAGAGGAACCAGCCGCCGATGCCGCCGGCGATGATCAGCCCGAGCGCGAGCAGCCACGGCCAGATCGACCGGCCGCGCGCGGGCTCCTCGTAGGCGTAGTACGGCGTGGGCGGCCGGTAGATCGGCGGTGCGGGCGGCGGCGCAACGGCGCGCGGGCGTGTGACCATCGTCGCGGCAGCGCTCGTCCCCGCGCCCGACAGCACCTGCGTCATCGCGTCGTCCGTCTCGCGCGACACGGCGACGCCGCGCGCCACCCGCGCGAGGTCGGCGTCCATCTCCTCGGCCGAGCCGTACCGCAGGTCAGGCTCCTTCGCGAGCGCGCGCATCACGACCGCGTCGAGATCGTGCGGCACCTCGGGGCGAAGCTTCGACGGAGGCTCGGGGACCTGCGAGAGGTGCTTCATCGCGATCTCGACGGGCGTGTCCCCCGTGAACGGGACGTTGCCGGTGAGCATCTCGTAGAGCACGATCCCGAGCGAGTACAGATCGGAGCGCGGATCGACGGGAGCGCCGCGCGCCTGCTCGGGCGAGAGGTACTGCGCGGTGCCGACGATCGAGCCTGCTTCCGTCATCTGCGACGCGCCGGAGCGCGCGATGCCGAAGTCCGTCACCTTCAACCTGCCGTCGCCGCCGACGACGATGTTGTGCGGTTTGATGTCGCGATGCACGATGCCGTTCCGGTGC
>CAZDEX010000277.1:0-2976 GCA_964504405.1 uncultured Gaiellales bacterium
TGATCGTCGCGCTCGTGCTCTTCGTCGTCGTCGGCAAGATCGTGAAGGGAGCCGAGACCCGATTTTCGAAGCCGGCCGAGGCGGTCACGAAGGAGTGCCCGTTCTGCTGCGAGCTGATCCCCGTCAAGGCCAAGCGCTGCAAGGCCTGCACGTCCGAGCTCGCGAAGGCGCCGGCCTGAGCTCGCCTGACCACCTGACCTCGCTTCGCGGCTTCGCGGCTTCGCGGCTTCGCAACAAGCGAGCTCGTGTTGAAATCGACCTGCTCGACCAGCCGGTCGACACGGCAGTCGATGCGGCTGCGCGGATAGTGATGTAGAACGGAACGTGAAGTCGCATGTCCGAGTCGACGAGCAGCGCTCATCCGGAACCGCCTGCGCCCGTACTTCTCGTCGATGACCGACCCGCCAACGTGATCGCCCTCGAGGCGATCCTCGGCTCGCCGGACTTCGAGCTCGTGCGCGCCTCGTCCGGCGCCGAGGCGCTGCGCGAGGTCGAACGCCGCGCCTTCGCCGTCGTCCTGCTCGACGTCCACATGCCCGACATGGTCGGGCTCGAGACGGCGTCGCGGATGAGCGAGCTCGCGGCCCTCAAGGGATCCGAGGTGCCGATCATCTTCGTGACGGGCATCGACTCGGACCGCATGCGCATCCTCAGCGCGTACGCGAGCGGCGCCGTGGACTTCATCCAGAAGCCCATCGAGCCGGACGTGCTGCGCTCCAAGGTCGCGGTGTTCGTGGCTCTCTTCCGCGCGCGCCGCCGCCTGCTGGAGAAGATCGAGGAGGGCCGCCGGCTGCAGCAGGCGCTGCGCGCACGCGAGGACCTGCTCGCGGTGGTCGCGCACGACATCCGCGGTCCGCTCGGATCGGTGCTCATCGCTGCGCGGCGCATCGAGCACCACGCCGACGGCGGGACGCTGCCGGCGGGCGCAGTGCAGTCCATCGTGCGCGGCGTCCACCGCATCTCACGCATGGTGGACGACCTGCTCGATCTCGCGCGCCTCGACGCGGGCAACCCGCTGCCGATCGAGGCAGGCGTGCACGACGTGGTCGACATCGTGCGGCGCGCGACGCAGGAGCTCGAGCCCGTCGCGGCGGCGAGCCACCTCAGCCTCACGTGCGACCTGCCCGCGGGGGCGCTCGCACGGTGCGACGGACAGCGCGTCGAGCAGGTGCTCGGGAACCTCGTCGGGAACGCGATCAAGTTCACGCCCCAGGGCGGATCGCTTCGCGTCGCGGTGAAGCCGGTGGAGGGCGAGGTCCACGTCCTGGTGAGCGACACCGGCACCGGCATCGCTCCCGAGGTCGTGCCGCACATCTTCGAGCGCTACCGGCAAGCCGATCCCAAGAAGCGGCGAGGCGTCGGGCTGGGGCTCTCCATCGTGAAGGCGATCGTCGACGCCCACGGCGGGCGTGTCTGGGTGCAGACCGCCCTCGGGGCGGGCAGCACCTTCCACGTCGCGCTCCCGTCGGCCTGACTACTCCGCCGCGACCGCGGGAGGCGACGAGGCAACCCGGTTCCGGCCCTCGCGCTTGGCGCGATAGAGGTTCGCGTCCGCGGCGCGGAACAGATCCTCGGGCGAGTCCTGGGACACGTAGCAGGCGACGCCCAGGCTGACGGTCACCGGCACGCGGTCGTTGCCCTCCATGAAGACGGCGCTGTCGATCAACCTGCGGACGCGCTCCGCGCAGAGCACCGCGTCGGACTCCTTGGTGCCTCGCAGCACGAGCGCGAACTCCTCGCCGCCGACGCGGGCGAAGACGTCCTCGGCTCGCACGCTGCGATCGACGAGCTGCGCGATCGAGTGCAGCACACTGTCGCCGGCGGCGTGCCCGAACGTGTCGTTGATCCGCTTGAAGTGGTCGATGTCGAAGACGACGACCGAGAGCGGCGAGTGGTGCCGCACGGCGTACGCGAACTCGCGATCGAGCGCGTCGTCGAACGACTTGCGGTTGGCCACCTTGGTGAGCGGGTCCTTCGTCGCCGAATCGTAGAGGTTGCGCTGCAGCGCCTCGTCGAGAACGTCCTGGTACGAGAACTTGAGGATCGAGATGTGCCCCACCTGGATCTTGTCTCCGTCGCGCAGGACGTACGTCTCGACGCGCTCGCCGTTCACGAACGTGCCATTCTTCGACTCGAGATCCTGGACGTAGACCACGCCGTCCTCGCGGCGCCCGAAGCGCGCGTGCCGCCGGGAGATGCCGTCCTCGTCGAGCCGGACGTCGCAATCCGGCGCCCGGCCCACCGTCAGCGATCCCTCGAGGCTGTACATCTTGCCGACCGAGGTGCGTCCGTTGACCACCACCAGCCAGGGGCGGTGCAACTTGGCTTGCTGCGCGACGACCCGTGCGACCTCCGCCCGGCTGGCAACGGCGGTGGAATCAGTGTCCTCGTCCAGGCAAGCGGTCGACATGACGTCCCTCCGCACACCTGTACGGCTCGCGGAGGGTGCTCTTTAAGCGCTGTCTAGACCGTCCGATGCGGCCGGGCCGTGTCGTCGATCCAGTCGGCCAGCCGGCGCAGGACGCGCGAGACAGCCTCGCCGAAGCGCAGCAGGGCCGCGTCCAGCCGCACCGCCGCGCGGTTCAGGCGGCGCTCGAAATGGCGCGTCCAGGAGGGGAGCTCGAAGTCATCCGTGGCCATCTTGATCGGACTCCGCCGCTGCCGCGTTGCACGGCGCGCGCCAGGATCACCGGCCGCCCTCGCTTCTCTCTAGTGCGCGTCCGGCCCGCCGGTGGCCACGCCTGCATCGAGGTCCGGCGCCGGGACCTCGGCGAGGTTGGGCACGAGGATGATCTCGATGCGGCGATTCTCCTGCCGGCCGGTCTCCGACGCGTTGCTCGCGACGGGCTGGTACGCGCTGTAGCCCGCCGCCGAGAGCCGCGCCGGGTTCATGCCCTTCTCGACGAGCGTGTCGGTCACCGTCACCGCGCGCGCCGTGGACAGCTCGAGGTTGTTCTTGAACGTCGACGGCGGCCC
>CAZDEX010000278.1:0-2965 GCA_964504405.1 uncultured Gaiellales bacterium
CTCGAGCTCGGTGTCGTCGGCGCGGCACCGCGGCACCGCGGCGTGGAGTACGAGCCGTTCTTTCGCGACACCGTCGTGCTCGCGTGCCCGCCCGGTCATCGCTTCGGCGGCCGCGGGGTCACACTCGACGAGCTGAAGGACGAGCAGCTGATCGTGATGCAGGACGGCGCCGGCGTTCGGCAGATGATCGAGGACGAGCTGCGCCGCGTCGGCCTGAAGCTGCGCGACCTGAACGTGCGCCTCGAGCTCGGCCTGCAGGAGTCGGTGACGAGCGCTGTGCGCGGCGGCTACGGCGTGACGTTCATCTCGCGCTCGTCGATCGAGAACGACCTCGCGGCCGGCACGCTCGTCGAGGCGCGCGTCGAGCAGCTGGAGCTCGAGCGGGAGATCCTGCTCGTGCGCGCCGGCGGCCGGGCCGAGACGCGCGCCGCGCGCGCGTTCGTCGAGTTCGCGCGCGAACGGCTGCCGTGATCGTCCGCTGGAGGCTCGACGAGCTGCCGGCGGTGCTCGCGGAGACTGGGATCGAGCGGCCGATGGTGATCGGGAGCGCGCGCTGGAAGATTCTCGACCTCCCGCACGTCGAGTGGTGGGCCGAGGTGCCGTCGCACCGCGTGGAGATTCCCGCCGCCGCAGACGGGCTCCTCGCGGTCGGCGGCGGCTCGGCTATCGACACCGGCAAGTTCGCGTCCGCCCAGACGGGAAAGCCCGTCGTCCACATTCCGACCACGTACTCGGGGGCGGAGTGGACGACGTTCTACGGCGTGCGCTCGCCGGACCGGATCATGCAGGGCGGCGGCGCGGGCGCCCACCCGGTCGGCATCGTCTATGACGTCGGCCTGACCCTCGACCTGCCGCGCGAGGTCTCCGCCGGCACCGCACTGAATGCGCTCGCGCACTGCGCCGAGGCGCTGTACGTCGACGGGCGCACGCCGGAGGGCGACGAGCTCGCGCTCGAAGGCGCGCAGCTCATCGCCGATGCGCTGCCGCGCGTGCTCGCGGCGCCCGGCGACGTCGACGCGCGCGAGACGCTGCTCCAAGGCGCAGCATCCGCGGGTCACGCCCTCGGTGTCGCGGGGCTCGGGCTCGCGCACGCCATGGCGCAGGCGCTCGGGGGCCGCTACGGCATCCCGCACGGCGCGATGAACGCGCTCTGCCTGCCGCCGGCGCTCGACTACAACCGCTCGTACGTGCCCGACGAGGTCGCGCGCTTCGGCGAGGCGATCGGCGGCGACGCCGTCGAGCGCTCACGCGAGCTCGCACTCCTCGGCGGCTTCGAGCGGCTCCGCGACTTCGGCGTGCCCGCGGGCGATTTGCCGGAGGTCGCCGCCGCGGCGGCCGAGCGCGGGGGCAACAGGGCGAACCCGCGGCCGGCGAGCGCCGAAGAGATTCTCGAGCTGTTCACGCAGATCTGGTGAAGGTGGGGGCGGCCACCACGTGACAGCCCCCACCGTCGCTACCAACCCTTGACCGTGTAGGCGTCGCCGATGGTGACAGCCTGCTCGGCGTCCCCGGCGCGAAACCGCCCGCGCAGAACACGCTCCGCCGACGTGGCGCGGCTTTCTCACCAGGACAGTGAACAAAGGATAAGATGCACTTATCTCAGGTATAGTCGCATCGTGGCGGCGGACACCGAGAACTTCGACGTGCTCGTGATCGGGAGCGGGGCCGCGGGCCTTGCGGCCGCAGTGTCCGCCGAGCGCTCGGGCGCCCGCGTCGGGCTCGCGACGAAGGGCTCGCTCCAGGCCAACAACTCCTCCAAGGCGCAGGGCGGCATCCAGGCGGCCTTCGGCGAGGACGACTCGCCCGAGCAGCACGCCGCGGATGTCTGGAAGTCGTCCCACGAGACGGCCGACGAGGAGCTCGTCGACGTGCTGACCGGTGACGCGCAGTCGGCGATCCACTGGCTCGAAGAGCTCGGCGTCGAGTTCACGCGCGAGAACGGCGGCTACCGCCTTGCGCGCTGCGGCGGCGCGAGCGCGAAGCGCCTCCTCCAGGTCGGCGACCGCACGGGTCACGCGATCACGAAGCAGTTGCGCGAGGCGTGGGAGGCCGGCGGCGGCACGAGCTTCGTCAACGCACCACTCCGGGAGCTGGAGCAGGTGAATGGTCACTGGCACGCGCGTGTCGGCGAGCACGTCGTCGAGGCGGGGACGGTCGTTCTCGCCGCCGGCGGCCGCTGCTACGCCGAGGCCGAGCAGCGCGGTGAGCTGTCGACCAACCATCCGAACGCGACCGGCGAGGTGACGCAGATCGCACTCGGCCTCGGTGCGGAGGCGCGCGACCTCGACGCGCTGCAGTACCACCCGAACGGCGGTGCATGGCCGCCGAACATGCAGGGCTACTCGATCCCCGAGACGACGCGCGCGTACGGCGCCGTGCTCCTGAACGCGGAGGGCGAGGAGTTCACCGATTCGCTCGGCCCGCGCGACACCGTCTCGCAGGCGATCTTCGACGAGGTCGAGAAGGGCCTCGGCGTGGAGACGCCCGACGGGCGCCCCGCCGTCTACCTCGACACGACGCGCATTGCGGCCGACGACGCAGAGATCTCGCTGCCGTACATGCTGCGCCGCTACCGCGGCGCGGGGATCGATCCGCTGAAGGAGAAGATCCTCACCTACCCGGTGCTCCACTACCAGAACGGCGGGCTCGTGATCGACACGAACGCCGAGACGACGCTCGAGGGTCTCTTCGCCTGCGGCGAGATCGCAGGCGGCACGCACGGGCGCAACCGCATGATGGGCAACAGCCTTCTCGAATGCGTGGTCTTTGGACGAAGAGCCGGCCGCGGGGCGTTCGAGAAGGCTAGGGGATAGGCAGCGAGATGACCGACGCTGCCGTATCCACTAGCCGTTTGCTCGACGCAGTCGAGGAAACGGCCGCCCACCTCTACGTGTGGGCGCTGAAGGACATCCCGCAGGACCTGCGAGTAGCCGCATCAAACGGAATGACGACCGTCCCGAGTTCC
>CAZDEX010000279.1:0-2944 GCA_964504405.1 uncultured Gaiellales bacterium
TCCGGCGACCATCTGAAGCAGCGTCGATTTGCCCGAGCCGTTCTGGCCGAGGATCGCGACACACTCGCCGCGCTCCATCTCGAAGCTGACGCGGTTCAGCGCAGCGCGACGACGGCGGTGAACGAGCCCTTTCCGCCGAGTGAAGACCTTTTCCAGGTCACGTACGACAACCGCTTGAGAAGACACACCATGCTCCTTGGGATCGAGAAACGAGAACCGAACGAAGACGCACCTGGGCCGCTAGAAGCGGCGCGGCGTGACGTCTGCGTTGGTGATCCCGGACATGGCGTGAGTAAGGTTAGGTGAAGTCGCGCGGGCGCGCAACATTTTCATTCGCGAACCGTCGAACCACACAATGCGCGCGCTCGCGATCGTCCTCGCCGCTCTCGCCCTGCCTGCGGTCGCACACGCGGGGCCGCCGCGCGTGAAGCCGGCCGACCGCGCGGCGATCGACAAGCTGCTCGATCAGTTCATTCCGGCAGCGGTAGCGCAGAAGAACCTGCAGCTCGGCTGGGACCTGAGCGCGCAGTACGCGCGGACCGTGTCGCACGCCGAGTGGATGAAGGGCAACACGTCGGTCCAGGCGTACCCGGCCAAGGGCAGGACGTTCCACGGCTGGATCGCCAACTACGCCTATCCCGGCGACGTCGGGTTCGACATCCTGCTCCAGCCCACGAGGCAGAGCGTCGGCGCGTGGTCGTTCCGCGCGGAGGCCAAGAAGATCGGCGGCCGCTGGAGGATCACGACGTTCTATCCGGTCGCGACGTTCGCGCCGCCGGGCCGCACGCAGACGGTGCTCGGGCCGAACGACCTCGGCGCGGCGGACAGCGCGTCCGCGCCGGGCACGGACAGGAGCAGGCTCGGCCCCTGGGTGCTCGTCCTGCCGATCGCCGCCCTCGCGGCGCTCGCCGTCGGCGCGGCCGCGCTCGTCGGCTCACGTTGGCTCCGCCAGCGCGGTCGCGTGCGCGAGATTCAGCGCTCGCTTGCGCGCTGACGGCACGCGGCCATGATCTCGACCGCCTCGGCGCGGTTGCCGTAGCCCCGCGTCTCGGTGACCTTGCCCTCGAGGTCCTTGTAGACCTGGAAGAAATGCTCGATCTCGTTCCGGAGCTGCGGCGGGACGTCGTGGATGTCGGAGATCGCGCTCCATGACGGGTCCCGCAACGGCACGCAGAGGATCTTCTCGTCCGGGCCCTTCTCGTCGGCCATGTGGAAGACGCCCACGGGCCGCACGCGGATGCGACACCCCGGGAACGTCGGCTCGCCGACGAGCACGAGCGCGTCGAGCGGGTCGCCGTCCTCGGCGAGCGTCCCTTCGACGAAGCCGTAGTCGGCGGGGTAGCTCATCGAGGTGAAGAGCCGCCGGTCGAGCGTGATCCCGCCCAGCTCCTCGTCCCACTCGTACTTGTTGCGAGAGCCGGCGGGGATCTCGACGAACACGACGTCGGTCATGCACTAAGACTACGGGGATGGCGCACGGTCACCATCACGACCACGACCACGGGGTGGGAGTTGAGACCGAGATCCGGCCCCTGACGATCGCACTCGCGCTGATCCTCGCCTTCATGGCCGCCGAGGTCGCGATCGCGGTGATCGCCCACTCCCTCGCCCTCCTCTCCGACGCGGCGCACATGCTCGTCGACGCCGCGGCGCTCGGCCTCAGCGTCTGGGCCGCGCGCCTCGCCCGGCGCCCCGCAGGCGGGCGCATGACGTTCGGCTTCCGCCGCGCGGAGATCCTCGCCGCGCACGCGAACGGCCTGACGCTGCTCGTCCTGGGCCTGGCGATCGTCGTCGAAGCAGTCCGGCGGCTCGAGTCGCCGCCCGACGTCCGCGGCGGGCTCGTGGTCGCGACCGCGCTCGCCGGCGCGGCCGTCAACGTCGTCGCGCTCTGGCAGGTGGGCCGCGCGAACCGGCAGAGCCTGAACGTCGAGGGCAGCTACCGCCACCTCCTCACCGACCTGTACGCCTTCGCGGGCACGGCGGTCGCAGGGCTCGTCGTCTGGACGACCGGCTTCGAGCGCGCCGACCCGATCGCCTCGCTCCTCGTCGCGGCCTCGATGCTCGCGGCGGCGTGGCCCCTCCTCCGCGCGACGGGGCGCATCTTCCTCGAGGCGGCGCCTGAAGGGATCGCGCCGGACGAGGTCGGCGGGGCGCTCCGGGGCCACGCGGGCGTGACGAACGTCCACGACCTCCACATCTGGGAGATCAGCTCCGGGTTCCCGGCCCTCTCCGCGCACGTGCTCGTCGGGCGGGGCGAGGACTGCCACCGCATCCGCCAGGAGCTGGAAACGCTCCTCCACGAGCGGTTCGGGATCGACCACACGACGCTCCAGGTCGAGCACACGAGCGAGCGATTGCTCGACATCAGCCGACGGGACCGCTAAGTTGCGGCCACGCGTGGCGCCGACGACGGCGCCGGCGGAGGCAATTTGTCTCAGAGGCAACGGGGCCTCGCACTCTTCGGAGTGCGGGGCCCTTTTTTTGTTGGCGCAAACAAGGAGGAACGTCGTGAAGGTGAAGCTCGAATACATCTGGCTCGACGGCTACGAGCCGGTGCCGAACCTGCGGTCGAAGACGAAGATCGTCGACTTCGACGGCGATCCGAGCCTCGAGGACCTGCCGATCTGGAACTTCGACGGGAGCTCGACGCGGCAGGCCGAGGGCAGCAACTCGGACTGCCTGCTGCAGCCGGTCGCCGTCTTCCCCGACCCGGCCCGCGCGGGCGGCAAGCTCGTCATGTGCGAGGTGCTCCTGCCGGACGGAACCCCGCACCCGTCGAACAGCCGCGCGTCCATCCCGGACGACCCCGGCACGTGGTTCGGCTTCGAGCAGGAGTACTTCCTCTACCGCGACGGCGTGCCGCTCGGCTTCCCGGCCGAGGGCTTTCCGGCCCCGCAGGGCGAGTACTACACCGGCGTCGGCTACAAGAACGTCGGCGACGTCG
>CAZDEX010000280.1:0-2924 GCA_964504405.1 uncultured Gaiellales bacterium
GCCAGCGAGCGGCGGATCGTCTCCCACAGCGAGACGTTCACGATCGTCGCGAACGACGCGCGGCGCATGATCGGGATGTTCTCGCGGATACGATCGAAGATGATGATCGTGTCGTAGATCGAGTAACCGAGCACGGTCAGCACGGCGGCGACCGTCGCCTCGGTCACCTCACGACCGGTCAGTGAGTACACGCCGACCGTGATCAGGATGTCGTGGATCATCGCGACGATCACGGGGATCGCGAACGCGAGGCCCTTGAAGCGCACCGCGATGTACCCCGTGATCACGAAGAGCGAGAAGAGGATCGCGAGAATCGCGGAGCGCAGAATCTGGCGGCCGAAGCTCGACGACACGTTCTTGATCCCGAATGCGTTCGCCTTGACGTTCGTCTGCAGCGCACGCTGGAAGCGGTTCTGGTCGGCCTGCGTCAGCTTCTTCAGGCGAACCTGGAAGCCCTTGAAGTCCTCGCCGCCGTTCTGCGAACTGCCGGTGCCCTGGACGACCGCGTCGGGGTGGCCGATCGCGCGCGCCTGGTCGCGGACGCTCGAGATCGGCGTGAACTGCGCGGTCTTGAACGTGTACTGGACGCCGCCCTTGAAGTCGATCCCGAGGTTCAGGCCGCGCAGGAGCAGCGAGCCGATGCTCACCACGATCACGACGCCGGAGAGCGCGACCCACATCTTGCGCTTCCCCATGAAGTCGATCTGCAGGAACTTGCCGCGCTGCGAGCGGTGTGCCCCCATGAAGCTGGGGTTGTCGAACCACCGGAAACCTGCGAGCAGGCCGAGCATCGCGCGCGTCGCCGCGACGGCGGTGATCAGCGAGACGACGGTTCCGATCAGCAGCATCAGCGCGAAGCCCTTCACGCCGGCGGTCGCCACCGCGAACAGGATCAGCGCCGTGATCGCGGTGACGACGTTCGCGTCGACGATCGTGTGGAAGCCCTTCGCGTAGCCGGCTGCAATCGCGGCGCGCATGGACTTGCCCGCGCGCGACTCCTCCTTGATGCGTTCGAAGACGACGACGTTCGCGTCGGCGGCGACGCCGATCGTCAGGATCAGGCCGGCGAAGCCCGGGAGCGTCAGCGTCACGTTGAGGAGGAGGATCGCCGCGTACATGAACGCGGCGTAAATGCCGAGGCCGATCACCGCGACGAGGCCAAGGAAGCGGTACAGGATGAGCAGGAAGATCGCGACCGCGATCAGGCCGCCGATCGCAGCGAGCCACGCCTGCTTCAGCGAGTCCTTCCCGAGCGTCGCCGAGACGTCGGTGCGCTCGAGCGGGACGAATTTCACGGGCAGCGCGCCCGTCTGCAGCACGAGCGCGAGATTCTGGGCTTCCTTCGTGCTGCCGATGCCGGTGATCTGCGCGCCGTTCCCGGTCGGGTCGATGCCGTTGTTCACCGACGAGTCGTTGTACTGGATCTGCGGGAACGACTTGATGTCGTTGTCGAGCACGATCGCGAAGTGCTGCGACTGCTTGCGGATCTGCCCGCGCACGCCCTCGGCCTTCGTCACCTTGTAGAACGCCTGGTTGCCCTTGCCGTTGAACTGCATGAGCACGACGGGCTGGCCGTTCGGGTCGAAGTCGGCGCGCGTGCCGGAGAGCTTCAGCTCGTTGCCGACGATGTTCGGGTACGGCCCGTTGTTGTCGCCGGGGTAAGGCCCGTGCTTGAAGAGGTAGAAGTCGGTCTGGCCCGCCGGCGGCTTCCCGAACTGCGAGTTGTCGCCCGGGCAGAGCGTCGCGGTCGAGCTGCAGGTGATCACGACCGTGTTCGCCGGCACCGGCAGGACCTTCCAGCCCTTCGGCACCTTGCCGCCGTACTTGTCGAGCAGGCCGGCGTTGCCGGTCGTCGGGTCGCGGTGCAGGGTCGCGGTCGGCCCGCCGTCGGCAGCGCGAGCCCAGGAGACCTCGGTCGTCGTCTTCTTCTTCTTGCCCGTGCCGGTCGTCGTGTTCGACTTGAACGGCTCGAAGAGGACGTACCCGGTCGGGGTGCCCTTCTTCGTGCTCGCCTGCACGCGGGAGAGCAGGTCGTAGAGCTTGCGCGTCGCAATCGGATTGCCCGTCGCGCTGATCGACGGCGGGAGCAGTGCGGGCTCGAGGTCGTACAGCTCGAGCTGCGCCGTGCTGCCGATGATCGCCGCGGCCTGGGCCGGGTCGTGGACGCCGGCGAGCTGGATCACGATCTGGTTCGAGCCCTGCTTGCGAATCTCCGGCGAAGCGACGCCGAGCTTGTCGACGCGGCTGCGCATGATCGCAACCGAGCGGTCGAGGTCCGCGGTGGTCAGCTGGTGGCCCTTCGGCGGCTCCGCCTTCAGTACCACCTCGAGGCCGCCCTGCAGGTCGAGGCCCTTCTTCACGCCGCGGTGCCACGGGCTGCCGGGGACCGCGAGCATGGCCGTGCCCGCGAGGGCCAGCACGATCAGCAGGACCAGGATCAGGTGGGAACGCCGGGAGGCCACGCGCGGGGTAGGTTAGCTTGGTTCGCCGTCGGGGCCGGGCTCGGATTCGACCTCGATCTCGGTCGCCACGGCCGCCACCGCGCGCCGGTCGAGCGTCGCCACGACGCCGGGGGCGATCTCGATCCGGAGCTCGTCGTCGTCGACCTCGCGCACCGTCGCGTGCAGGCCGCCCGCCGTGATGATCTCGTCGCCGACGACGACCGAGTCCTGCATCGCCGCGTGCGATTCCGCGTGGTTGCGCCGCTGCCGCCGGACGGGGACGAGGAAGAAGAACCACACCACCGCGGCGAGGATGAGGACGACCAGAAATCCGCCTGAGCTCACGGGAGCCTTTCGAGTCGAGTGCGTTTGTAGGCCGCGAAGGTGCCCCGCAGGATCGCGTCACGCGCGCCGCGGGTCAGCTCGATCAGGAAGCGTAGATTGTGGAGCGAGAGCAGGCGCAACCCGAGCAGCTCGTTCTGG
>CAZDEX010000281.1:0-2920 GCA_964504405.1 uncultured Gaiellales bacterium
CGGACGGGAGATCGACGCGGCGGTTGAGCGTCGACTTGATCTCCTGCTCGACGCCGAACGCCTCCATCAACGGCTCGCGCTCCTTGTACCGCGTCACACGCTCCGCCATGTGGGGCGACGTCTTCTTCAGGTAGCCGACGATGCGCTTGTGCGTGCGGTCGTGGTCGACGAGAAGCCGCTCGAAGTCGCCGGTGAACAGGTCGCGCACCACGCGCAGCGGCAGCTCCGACTCCTCGTAGATGAGCGACGGCGCCTTCGCGTCCTTGGACTTCACCTCGATCGACTTCCAGAGGCGCTGGAGGAAGTCGAGGTCGCGCTCGATGTCGTCGGCCGACGCGCCCTCGGCAGCAGTGCGAACGATCACGCCTCCCTGCTTCGGGGCGTGCTCCTTGAGGATCGCCTTCAGGCGGTTCCGCTCTTCGTCCTCGAGCCGTCGCGAGACGCCGAGGCCCTCGCCGTGCGGGACGTAGACGACGAAGCGGCCCGGCAGCGAGATCTCGGTGGTGAGCCGCGCGCCCTTCGTCTTCATCGGGTCCTTGACCGCCTGCACGAGGATCTTCTCCCCGCGCTGGATGAGGTCGGTGATCTTGCGCGTCGACTTGCGGGCGCCCTCGAGCTCGGGACCGATGATCTCGTCGACGTAGAGGAAGCCGTTCTTCTCGAGCCCGATCTCGACGAACGCCGCCTCCATCCCCGGCAGCACGTTGTCGACGACGCCGAGGTAGATGTTCCCGGCGATCGACCGCCGTTCGGGGCGCTCGAGATAGACCTCGGCGACCTTGTCGTCCTCGAGGACGGCGACGCGCTTCTCGCCGGCGTCGACGGAGATGACGAGCTCGCGCTTCGCCTTCGGCAGCGGAGCGCGCTTCGGCGGCGTGCGCCTGCGCGTCGCGGACGAGGCACTGCGCGTCTTGCGGTCGCCGGACTTCCGCGTCGAGGTCTTGGCGGCTGCTGCCGGCGCGTCCTCGGTTGCGGTCGCCGTCGCGGTCCCGCCCGCGGCCGTCGACTTCTTGCGATTGCGACCCCCGCGCGTTCCACGGCGGCGTTTTCTCGCCGCGGCGCCTTCAGTGGTCGATTGTCCGTCGTCGCCCGGCGCAGCGGCCGGCGTGTCGACGGTCAGTGGTTCAGCTTGGTGTGACTCCGGGGCGCGCGTGAGCGGCGCCGACTCTTCCGACTTCTTGCGCCGGAACCAGGGCAGTGGCAAACGATCTCTCCTGTGATGAGCGCGCGCGCAGCCGCGCCGTTGTCAGCGGGCGCGCGTCGCGGATGTGGGTGGAAAGCCTGGGCATAGGCCTTCCTGGAGGGTATCAGTGCCGCCGGAAAGGGCGTTTTCCAGGCTGTTTACGCGGCCTCGGCGGCCGGAAGCAGCGTGGCGCGCCGCGCCTTGATCGCCCGCAGGCGCTGGGAGAGCCGTGCCCAGGCCCACGGCTCGACCTCGACGTACCGGAGCGCAGACTGCCCGCGCACCGCCTCGAGGTACTCGAACCAGGCGTCCGCTTCCTCGATCATCAAGAGCTCCGTTGCTTCCTGGTGTCCGGTCAGGGCCATGCGGGCGTCACCTCCGTTTCGATGGAGAGAGCCTAGGACCTGGACCGGACGGACCCCGGCGCCCCGACCGTCGCCGGTGCGCGTGCCCTACTTCGCCTCGAAGTAGCGCACCGCCGCCTCGCCGATCGCCCTCGTGCCGGCATAGGCGACGGCGCCCTTCAGCGCCCATCCGGCGACCGGCACGAAGTCGAGCAGCTCGCGCGCGGCCGTGCGCAGCCCGAAGCCGACGCCGACGACGCCGGCGAGCTCGATCGCGCGCTTGCCGTCGAGCTCCTGTCCGTACGCGAGGGCGATGCGAAGCACGAGGCGGATCTGGTTGAGCGTCAGCACCGGCATGTCGACGCCGGGGACGAACACGGCGGCGGAGACGATCGCGTTCTTCTTCGAGAAGGAGCGAATGAGCTCCTCGCAGACCGGTCGTCGCAGCACGGGCAAACGAGATGCGAGCGCCGTCCCGTCCTCTCCCAGCTTGCGCGCGATCGCGTGCGCAACGGCGTCGACGGGGAATCCCCGGCCGGTGGGCACGTGCACGAGGTCGGTCGCCAGCACGTACGGCACGTGCTCCTCGTTCGTCACCGCGACGATCGGCACGCCCTTGCTGTCCGCCTTGCGCAGGGCGTCCTCGTCGGGCGGCCCGACCCACACGAGCACGGCCGCGTTCTCGATCGCGCCTTCGACGACCGCCGAGGCGTCGCCGCCCGCGCGCAGCTCACGCGCGAGGATCGGCGCGAGTTCCCGTGCTCCTGCGACGGCGATCGGACGCTGGTCGCCGCTTCCGCGGCGCAGCTCGCGCACGATGCCGAGAACGGCGAGCGGGCCGACCTTGCGCGCCATCTACTGCCCGCGCCGGCGGACCGGCCGCCGCGCGTAGATCGCCTGGAGGATCCCGAACGCGAGGAAGTTCGTGATCATCGACGAGCCGCCGACGGAGACGAACGGCAACGGGATGCCCGTGATCGGCGCGATCCCCATCGTCATCGCGCTGTTCACGAAGACCTGGAAGAGAAACGCGAACGCGATCCCGCCTGCGACGATCGCGCTGTAGAGATCGCGCGCGCTCGTAACGATCTTCAGCGCTCGCCACACGATGAGCAGGTAGAGCAGGAGCAGGATCGAGGCGCCGAAGAACCCGCGCTCCTCCGCGAGCGACGCGAACGCGAAGTCGGTCGCGTGCTCCGGCAGGTAGTTGAGCCGGGTCTGCGTCGCGCCGAGCACACCGCGGCCGCGCAGCCCGCCGGCGCCGACGGCGGTGATCGACTGGCGCAGGTTGTACGTCGCCCCACGCGGGTCGTTGTTCGGGTGCGTGAACCCGATCAGGCGGTCCTGCTGGTACGGCTTCAGCACCTGCACACCGGCGGCGGGCGCGACCCAG
>CAZDEX010000282.1:0-2908 GCA_964504405.1 uncultured Gaiellales bacterium
GCAGTTGCCGTACTCGACAAACTCGAGCGGATGACCCGCGAGCCGCGCCCGCGCGCGAAGTGGTCGCGCCCGCCCGAGCCCTGAGCGGCCCGGAGATTCAGGAGCCGAAGAGCACGCCGAACGCGAGCGCGGCCGAGACGGCCGCCAATGCGATCACGCCTGCCCAGGCGAGCAGATTGAGCGTTGCCTCCATGCGGAGATCATCGGCAGCGCCCCGGACGGAGTTGAGTCAGGCCGCAGCGAGCTCGCGCGCCTCGAGCGTCGCGCCGAACACCTCGGCGAACGCCTGCGCGGCGACGGGCCGGACTTCGTCGACCGAGACCGGCCGGCCGAGCTCGCGCGCCATCGACGTGAACGCGAAGCCGTCGAGCCCGCAGGCGGTGATCCACTCCGTGAACGGCGCCGGGTCGAGGTCGACGTTGAGCGCGTAGCCGTGGGTGGACACCCACTTCGTCAGGTGGATCCCGATCGAGGCGATCTTCCTGGGCGGGCTCTGCAGCCAGACGCCCGTCAGCCCTTCGATGCGCGTCGCGTCGATCGCGAACGCGCCGAGCGTCCGGATCAGCGTCTCCTCGAGGTCGCGGCAGTACTTCTTCACGTCCTGGCCGTGCCGCGTCAGGTCGAGGATCGGGTAGCAGACGAGCTGGCCCGGCGCGTGGTAGGTCGACTTGCCGCCGCGGTCGACCTCGACGATGTCGACGGCTGCGCCCTCCGGCACGTGCACCTCGCCGTCCTCGGTGCGGCGGCCGAGCGTGATCGTCGGCGGGTGCTCGAGGAAGAGCACCGTGTCGGGCCGTGCGCCGACGGCGACGTCGGCCGCGATCGACCGCTGCAGCTCGAGCGCCTCGCGATAGTCGACGACGCCGAGCTGCACGAGCTCCGCAACCCCTGAACCTGGTTCGCGCAGCGAACCGGGTTCACGAGTGTGGTCTCTAGTAGTCAGATTCGCCCCACGTCTGCAGCCGCTCGCGCAGGTCGCGCAGGAAGCGACCGGCCAGCGCGCCGTCAACGAGGCGGTGGTCGTACGTGAGCGTGAGGTTCATGATCGACCGGATCGCGATCGCGTCGGCGCCGTTCTCGTCAGTGATCACCCACGGCCGCTTGACGATCGCGTAGGTGCCGAGAATGCCGGCCTGCGGCTGGCTGATCACCGGCGTGCCGTGGAACGTCCCGTAGCCGCCCGGGTTCGTGATCGTGAACGTTCCGCCGACGACGTCGTCGGGCGTGAGCTGCTTGTCGCGCGCCTTCTTCGCGACGTCCGCGATCCCCTTCGCCATGCCGAGCAGGTTGAGCGTCTCCGCGTTCTTCACGACGGGGACGATCAGGCCCTTGCCGTCCGCGAGCTCGACCGCGAAGCCGAGGTTGACGTAGTTGCGCGTGACGATCTTGTCGCCGCGCAGCTCGCCGTTGATCCACGGATAGTCACGCAGGGTCTCAGCCGTCGCGCGCGCGATGAACGCGAGATACGTCGGGTTGACGCCGTACGCGGAGGTGTACTCCTTCTTCAGCTTCTCGCGGATCTGCACGACCTTCGACATGTCGACCTCGATCGCGCTCGTCACGTGCGCCGACGTGTCGAGCGAGCGGCGCATGTGCTCGGCGATCCCACGCCTCATGGCGCTCATCGGTTCGAACTGTTCGCCGAGGCCAGGAGCCTGCGGCTCCTGGCTAGGAGGTGCGGTACTAGCGGGCGCCGGCGCAGGTGCGGCCGGAGGCTGGGAGGGCGCTGCGGGCGCCGGCGCCTGCGCAGGCTGCGCGCCCGACTCGAGATACGCGGTGATGTCCTTCTTCGTCACGCGCCCCCCCGTGCCGGTACCAGGTACCTGGGTGGGGTCGATCCCGTGCTCCGACGCGATGCGCGCGACGACGGGTGAGACGAAGGACTTGCCGTTCCCGGACGGTGCGGTCGGAGCAGCGGGCTCGGCCGCCTGGCCTTCGCTCGCCGCAGCCTCCGACGCGTCCGCAGCCGGCTGCGTCGCAGGGTCGGGCGCAGGCTCTGCCGGCGCGGGGGCCGATGCGCCTGCCTCGCCGCCGATGCGGGCGAGCACGGTGCCGACGTTCACGGTCTCGCCTTCCTGCACCAGAATCTCGCTGATCACGCCTGACGCCGGCGACGGGACCTCGGTGTCGACCTTGTCGGTCGAGATCTCGAGCAGCGTCTCGTCGGCCTGGATCGTGTCGCCGACCTGCTTGTTCCACTTCGTGATCGTCCCCTCGGAGACGGAGACGCCCATCTGCGGCATGACGACGTCGACTGCGGTTGTGCTGGCCATCAGTAACGAATCAACTCCTCGAGTCCGCGGAAGACGTCGTCCACCTGTGGGATGTAGGCCTTCTCGAGCACGGGCGAGAAGGGAACGGGTGTGTCGGGCGCGGCGATGCGGCGGACCGGCGCGTCGAGATCCTCGAACGCCTCCTCGGCGATCGTCGCTGCGATCTCGCCGCCGAAGCCTCCGGTGCGCGTGTCCTCGTGCAGCACGAGCACCTTCGACGTCTTGCGCACCGAGTCGAGGACGGCCTGCTTGTCCCACGGCATCACGGTGCGCAGGTCGATGATCTCGACCGACGCGTCGACCTGCTGCGCCGCCTCTTCGGCGGTGTAGACCATCGCACCCCACGTGATCACCGACACGTCGTCGCCTTCCTGGTGGGTGCGCGCCTTGCCGATCGGCGTGACGTAGCGCTCGTCCGGCACCTCGCCCTTGATGCGGCGGTACAGGTGCTTGTGCTCGAAGAAGAGCACCGGGTTCGGATCCTCGATCGCGGCGATCATCAGCCCCTTCGCGTCCTCCGGCGTTGCGGGGCAGACGCACTTGAGGCCGGGAATGTGCGCGAACGACGACTCGGGGTTCTGCGAGTGGAACGGCCCGCCGGAGAAGCCGCCGCCCGACGGCAGGCGCAGCACGAT
>CAZDEX010000283.1:0-2906 GCA_964504405.1 uncultured Gaiellales bacterium
AGGCCGGTCTCGTGCTGCCACCACACGCCGAGGTCGAGCACCTTGTGCAGGCCGGAGTCGGCGAACGTCAGCTGTCCTTCGTGGATCAGGAGGCCCGCATCCGCGCGTCCCGAGACGACCTCGTCCAGGACGTCGTCGAACGGCATGGCGCGCGTGCGGACCCCGTCGCCGAGGGCGAGCTGGAGCACGCGCTTCGCCGTCGTGAGCGCGCCCGGCGTGACGATCTCGACCTCGCGCGGGTCGAGCTCCTCGCGCGCGACGACGATCGGGCCGTAGCCCTCGCCGAACGACGCGCCGTGCGGCAGCAGCGAGTACGTGGCGGCGACCGACGGATAGGCGCCCGCGGAGAGCGCGGTCACCTCGAGCCGGCCTTCGAGCGCCCACTCGTTCAGCGTCTGGATGTCGGAGGCGACCGGCTCGAGCTCGAGCCCGCGCATGTCCACTTTCCCCGCCTCGAGCGCCCAGACCATGAACGCGTCGTCGGGATCTGCGCTATGCCCGACCCGGATCTTCACGGCGGGCACAGTACCCTTGCGGGTATGAGCAAGGCGGTGCTCAGCGAGTCGATCCAGGACTACCTGAAGAGCGTCTACAAGCTGCAGGCCGAGCACGGACGCGTGACGATCGGCGCGCTCGCAAAGGATCAGTCGGTGTCCCCGGCGTCGGCCTCGGCGATGGTGAAGAAGCTCACCGCGCTCGAGCTGCTGCAGCACGAGCCCTATCGGGGCGCCGTGCTCACCGACTCGGGCGAGCGCGTCGCGCTCGAGGTGATCCGCCATCACCGCCTGCTCGAGCTGTACCTCGCGAAGACACTCGGGCTGCACGTCGACGACGTGCACGACGAAGCCGACAGGCTCGAGCACGTGATCTCGGAGGAGCTCGAGGCGCGCATCGACCGGGCGCTCGGCTTCCCGACGCACGACCCGCACGGGGACCCGATCCCCGACGCGAACCTCGAGTGGCCGGAATCTGATTCGGCGCAGCCGAACCAGATTCGAGGGTTACGCGACGGCTGATTGCTGGTGAAGCCCGCGAAACTGGTTCGCAGAGAGCGCGAATCAGTTTCCGAAGAAGAGGCGCTCGAGCGGCTTCAGCAGCTCGTCGCGCACGAACGGCTTCACCTTCGCACCGCCGCCGTCGTCTTCGGAGACGACCGCATCGTCCTCGAGCGCGGCGTTCGCGGCCTCGAGACAGTCGTCGAGCTCGTAGCCCTGCCACAACCAGTCGTGTTCGCGCGGCTCGCCGCTCTCGCGCAGCTGCGGGTTGACGACGCGGCCCACGGCCCACACGGCGCCGGGAAGACGGTCGATCCAGATGATCACCCGCTCTGGACTGCCGCCGTCGTCGCGTCCGTCCACGATCCGTTCGGCGAAGCGCCCAGCCGTAGCGGGTGCCTTCACAGTCCGGACTATACTCGGGCCGCTGTGGGATTCGTCGACGCGATCAGGGGCGCGTTCTCGTTCCTGTCTGCCCGATCGCAGGTGGAGGACCGGATCGCCCAATACGTCATCCGCGAGCACCATCGCGGGCGGCCGCTGAGCGAGATCCTGCAGGACCACTACGTGACGAACAGGATGTCGCCCGAGCAGGTGAGGCGCATGCTCGACCGGCCCGAGGTGATCCACGAGCTCGGCGAGGACCTGGTCACGGACGCGCGCGCCACGCTCTGACGACGACCGCCGCGGCCGCGAGGTCCCACGCGGCAAGCCCGTTCGACTTGAAGAGCAGGATCTCGTCGTCGCTCTCGCGCGCGCGCACGTCGTGCAGCTCGTGCAGATCGGACACGGCCGCGAGATCGCCTGCTTCCTGACGCGCCTGCTCGACCGAGTCGGTGCACACGAGGCTCGCGCGCTCGAGCACGGCGTCGTCGAGCTCACGTGAGCCGAGGTCGTTCGCGCCGATCGCCAGCACCGTCGCGCCCGGCCGCAGCCAGGCGCCGCGCAGCACGGGCTCCGTGGAGGTGGTCGCGGTGACGACGACGTCGCACGCACCGACGTCGGCCGGCGCCGCGGCCGTACAGCCGTGCGCGTCGCAGAATGCCGCGAGCCGCTGCCCGTCGCGGCAGTGCACGACGACGCGCTCGAGCGAAGGCAGCACTTCGCGCAACGCGACGACGTGCGACGCGGCTTGCCGGCCGCAGCCGAAGACGCCGAGCGTCGTCGCACCGGCGCGCGCGAAGCGCGCCGCCGCGATCGCCGACGCGGCCGCCGTGCGGCGCTGCCCGAGCAGGTCGGCCTCGACGACCGCCTCGAGCTCCGCGCGCTCGAGCGAGAACAACACGACGAGAAACGGGGTCCCGGCCGGCTGCCACGCGTACGTCTTCAGCCCGGCGAGCCCGAGCTCGCGATCGACGCACGGCATGACCGCGAACACGCCGCCCGGGATCTCGGCGCGCACGCGCGTCGGGTTGTCGACGGCTCCGCGCGCGATGCGGCCGAGCGACTCCTCCACGGCGACACGAGCGTCCGCGGGGGAGAACAGCTCCGCGACGTCGTCCTCCGTGATGTAGGCGGGCATCAGCCGGATTCTCGATGAAGCTCATGCCGCTCGCCTCGAGCACGCACCACTTGACGCGCAGAACGCACGGATCATCCGCAGACGACGATCCGCGATGCGCCCGGCACGATTCGAACGTGCGACCTCAGTTTCTACGTCCCCTTGTAGACCCCGAACCGAATGCCCGAAGGTCGTCCCAGTCCGACGCGCTGAGGTTGAGATGGACGTACGTCCTCCGAAGGTTCGCGACGGATGTGCCAACAAGCCGGGAGAGCTTCTCCATGGCGAACTCGCCGTGGCCCATCTCGTTGACCCAGTTCGTGCAATACGTGTGCTTGCACACGTGCGCAGTCAGATGGATGGTGATACCGATCCGGCTACGTGCGGCAGCAAGGGCCGAGTTGATGGTC
>CAZDEX010000284.1:0-2902 GCA_964504405.1 uncultured Gaiellales bacterium
CGTCTCACAGTTCGAGCAGCTGCGCGACGCCGTCGCGGGCAAGAAGCCCGGCGACAGGATGAAGCTCGAGATCTTCCGCGACGGCAGCAAGAAGACGATCACCGTCACGCTTGCGCAGGCGCCGCGGGCGGGGCCGTGACGGTCGGCCGGGTCCCGGCGCCTTTACACCTTCTTTAGATCGCTACCTTGTGCCCCGATGGAGCAGGGGCAGATCGTCATCGAGCACTCGCTCGTCGTCGACGAGCAGGAGCTCTGGCACGAGGACGACGCCGACCACGACGGCTGGTTCTGTGTCCGCACGGACCCGTTCCCGTGCCCGGCGGCAGGCTGCACGTTCGTGGCCGACTTCATGACGGCGGCGCACCTGATCCTCGTCTGGCAAACCCTCGACGATCCGAACCTGCTGCACCATGCCGCCCGTGCGCGAGACGTGGGCCGCAACCCGCGGGTCACGGGGTACCGGACCGAGTTCGGGCCGAGCGCCTCGTACTACGCGTGGATCGCGGCCGGACGCCCGGTGCACGGCGTCAAAGCCCACGCCTGAGCATGATCGAGCAGCACTTTGGCGAGTCGGCGCCGTTCTCGCTCGGGGTCGAGGAGGAGCTGATGATCCTCGATGCGGGGACGTATGCCCAGGTCGCCGCCGTCGACCGCATCCTTGCCGGCGTGGAGGGCCGCGAGCTCCCGGGCGGGTTGAAGACCGAGCTCTTCGCGTCCGTCTTCGAGACGAACACCGGCATCTGCACGTCGGCAGCGGAGGCTGACGCCGCCCTCGCCGCGCTGCGTCGCGCGGCCGCCGAGTCCGCGGCGGCGGAGGGCCTCGTGGTCGCGGCCGCGGCGACGCATCCGTTCGCCAAGCCCGAGGCGCAGCCGATCGTCAAGGAGCAGCGCTACGTGACCTTCGTCGGCTACGGGGGCATCTCGGTTCGGCGGCAGGGCGTGCAGGGGCTGCACGTGCACGTCGGCATGCCGACGGCCGACGACTGCTGGCGGTGCCTCGAAGCGATCCTGCCGTGGCTGCCCGTCGTGCTGGCGCTCTCGGCGAACTCGCCGTGGTTCGCGGGCGAGCTGACGGGCATGGCCTCGAACCGCGCGCCGGTCCTCGGCGAGCTGCCGCGCGCCGGCGCACCGCCCGCGTTCGCGTCGTATGCGGAGTGGGAGTCGTGGGTCGACAGGCTCGCCCGGCTCGGCGTCGCCGAGGACTACACGCGCATCTGGTGGGACGTGCGTCCCCATCCGAAGCTCGGCACGCTCGAAGTGCGCGTGCCGGACCAGCCGACCGACGTGCATCTGTCCGCCGCGTTCGCCGCGCTGATCCAGGCGCTCTGCGCGACCGCATTGCAGGGCGCGTTGCCGGGTCACGGCGCCGAGCTCGCCGATCACGGCCGTGCGGACTACGCGCAGAACCGCTGGTCGGCCGCGCGCTTCGGGCCGCGCGCGCAGATCCTGATCGGCGAGCGCTACGCGCCGGTCGTTGAGCTCGCCGCCGAGCTGCTCGAAACGGTGCGGCCCGCTGCGCGCTCCCTCGGGGGAGAGGCGCTTCTCGAGCGCATCGACCCGTCCGGCTGCGAGGCCGACCTGCAGGTCGGCCACCCGAGCGCCGAGCAAGCCGCCGCGGATCTCGTCGTCCGCTCGGTAGGCTGAGCGCGTGGCGACCGTCAACGAGACGATCCAGGTCAGCGGCATCCGCTGCGAGCGCTGCGTGATGCGTCTCGCGAAGACGCTCGAGGGAACCGAGGGCCTCGAGTTCGCGAACGCGAACCTGATGGGCCAGGTGATGCTCGCCTACGACGACGAGCGCACCACCAGGGATGCGCTCGTCGAGAAGATGGCTCGCGGGGGGTTCCGCGAGCAGGCCTTCGTTTAGAGAGGCCTAGTCGTGGTTGGCGGTCGTGCCCGCCGGGTCGGCGGCATTCGCCATGCGCTCGCGCACGGCCGGCTGGTCGTAGCCCGGCTTCGGGTTCTTCGCCGCCTCCTGCACGTCGAGGCGTTCCTGCGGCGCCGACTTCATCCCTGCGCGCGCAGCGTCCGTCTCGGCCGTCTCGAGCCCGTTCGGATCCGGATCGACCTCGAAGGGACCGTCGAGCCCGTAGTGCAGCCGCACGGCGGAGCAGTCCCAGTGGTCGAGGTCGACCTTCGGCGAGTCGTCCACGACGTCCTTGGTCACCGTCGCGCGCATCGTCCCGTCGACCTCGTGCAGGAACTCGCTCGGGATCGCGTGCTTCGTCTTGAACAGATGGCCCGTCTCGATGATCACGCACTCGTCGCGTTCTGCGACGACGGTGCCGAGCTTGTGGTCGTCGCTCGTGACGACGGTCTGGCCTTCCATGGAGCCCCTTTCGTTGCTGCCTCACCCGGGAATCTCGCCGGAACGGTCGTCGTTCAAACGGTTGATACGGTGGGCGCGCGATGACGGACGGCGGCGCACCCACTGCAGCGGATACCCGCAGGCTGGCCGAGGAGGCACGTGCCCGTGTTCGGTTCGAAGAAGAGGCTTTGGGCTTGAGCGATCAGGTCTATCGCGTCGCACGACGCCTTGCCGGCTCCCGTGAGGAGGCCGAGGACCTGGTCCAGCAGGCCTACGAGCGGGCCTTCCGGTCGTGGAAGCAGTACACGCCGGGGACGAACCTCCGCGCCTGGCTCCTGCGGATCCTCACCAACCTCAACATCGACAAGGGCCGCCGCCAGCAGCGGACACCGCAGACGACCTCCCTCGACAACGAGGCCGGCGACTACTACCTCTACAACAAGCTCGAGGCGCAGGTCCCGGATGAGAACCCCGACGAAGAGCGCGTCCTCGAGAAGCTGAGCCAGGACTCGATCGTCGACGCGCTCGCCGAGGTGCCGCACGACTTCCGGGACGTGATCGTCCTCGTCGACATCGGCGAGTTCTCGTATGCGG
>CAZDEX010000285.1:0-2881 GCA_964504405.1 uncultured Gaiellales bacterium
CACCGCCGCCGTCGCAGCCCGCTCCGTCGGCGCCGGCCGCGCCCGGTCTGCCACCGGCAGCCGCGGCTACACCGACGGCCGCGACCCCTGTCGCGGCGCCGAGGCCGACGCCGACGCCTGCTGTCCCCGCCGTCCCGGCCGTCAACCCGCCGGCGCCCGCCGTCACGGTTTCGACGCCTGCCGTCGCTGTCCCGGCGACGCCGACCGTCACCGTCACGCCGCCGCCCGTGGCCACGCCTGCCGTGACCGTCCCGGCCGTGACCGTGCCCGTCGCGGTTCCCCCGGTTCCTGCGGTTCCGACCGTGTCGACCCCGGTCGCAACCCCGAAAGTAAGCCTTCCGTAATCCCGCGCAAGTTTCGCGCCGGAGCGGGGTCTCTATGTCTGGACGTGCCCTCGTCCCGCCGGGAGCCTCGCCCGCCCGCAGGTTCCCGGCACTCTCCCAAGAGGCCCGCCCTTGCCGCAGGGGGCGGGCCTCTTCTTTTGTTTGGCGTTCGAGCCGGCCGGGGTAGGCTCCCCACGTGGGCGTCTTCAATCGTCGCAACGCCGTCGCCGGCTACCTCGCACTGGCCGTCGGCAAGCGCCTCCTGAAGAAGAAGGCGAAGGACGCCGTGCCGTCGATCGACCCGGAGTCGAAGAAGCCGAACAAGAGCGCGATCGCGCTCCTCGTCGCAGGCGCCGTCGGCGCGCTGACCTTCTGGCGCAAGCGCTCCGGCGACGACACAACGCCGCCGGAATCTGATTCGGCGTAGCCGAACCAGATTCTGGGGTTGAGACGTGCTCGACGTCCTCGCCGACCGGTTCGGCTTCACCTCGTTCCGCCCCGGCCAGCTGCAGGTCGTCGAATCGCTCCTTGACGGACGCTCTGCGCTCGCCGTCTTCCCGACCGGCGCGGGGAAGAGCCTCTGCTACCAGCTGCCCGCGCTGATGCTCGACGGCGTGACGGTGGTGGTCTCACCGGTGCTCGCGGTTATTATGGATAAGATCGACTTCCGCGCGGCCCGCGGCGGCGCCGCCGCACGGCTCGACTCGAGCCTCGACGGGAACGAGGTGCGCGCCGTCACGGAGAAGCTCCGCGCCGGGAGCCTGAAGCTGCTCTACGTCGCGCCCGAGCGCTTCAACAACGAGCGCTTCCTGCAACAGATCGGCGAGACCAAGATCGCGCTGTTCGCGGTCGACGAGGCGCACTGCATCTCGGAATGGGGCCACAACTTCCGCCCCGACTATCTGAAGCTCGCCGCCCGGGCGCGCGAGCTCGGCGCCGAGCGGGTGCTTGCGCTCACCGCGACCGCCACGCCCGCGGTCGTCGCGGACATCCGCGAGGGCTTCGGCATCGAGGAGCGCGACGTCGTCGTCACGGGCTTCTACCGCCCGAACCTCACGTTGCTGACGACGCCCGCGCGCGCGTCGGAGCGCGACGGGCTGCTGATCGACCGGCTGCGTGAGTGTGCGCCCGGCTCGACGATCGTCTACGTCACCCTGCAGCGCACTGCCGAGCGCGTGGCCGAGTTGCTCGCGGCCGCGGGCTTGCCGGCGCGCGCGTACCACGCGGGCATGTCGAGCGACGACCGCGTCGCGGTGCAGGAGTGGTGGACCGGCTCGGATCGCAACGTCGTCGTCGCCACGATCGCGTTCGGGATGGGGATCGACAAGCCCGACGTGCGCTACGTCTACCACTACAACCTGCCGAAGGGCCTCGAGTCGTACTCGCAGGAGATCGGCCGCGCGGGACGCGACGGCGAGCCGTCGGTCTGCGAGCTGTTCGCGTGCGCCGACGACGTGCCGACGCTCGAGAACTTCGCGTTCGGCGACACGCCGACGAGCGAAGCGATCGCCGCGCTCATCGACGAGGTGTTCGCGCACCCCGTCGGCGAGCGATTCGCCGTCTCCGAGTACGAGCTGTCCGCGCGTCACGACGTGCGGCCGCTCGTGCTGAAGACGATCCTCACCTACCTGGAGCTCGACGGATTGCTCGAGCAGGGCACGCCGTTCTACGCGGGCTACAGCGTGCGGCCCGCGAACTGCACGTGGGACGACGTGCTCGCCCGCTTCGACCGCGACCGCGCCGACTTCCTCCGCCGCGTGCTCGCGAGCGGCAAGGAAGGGCGCGTCTGGACCGCGGTCGATCCCGACGCCGTGCCCGGTGAGGATCGCGCGCGGGTCGTCGCCGCGATCGGCTACCTCGAGCAGCAGGGCCTTGCCGAGGTGAAGGTGGCAGACGTGCGGCAGACGTTCACGCTGCTCGCCGAGCCGCGGTCGCTCGAGGAGCTCCGCGACCGCCTCGCCGAGCGGTTCGCCCGCCGCGAGGAGGCGGAGGTCGAGCGCATCGAGCGCGTCGTCTCGCTCGTCGAGCACGACGGCTGCCAGGTGGCCGAACTCGTCGCGTACTTCGGCGAGGAGCGCACCGAGCCGTGCGGCCACTGCACGTTCTGCCTGAGCGGCGTCGCGCAGCAGCTGCCGGATGCGGCGCCGCCGGAACCGATCGACGTCGACCTGGCAGAGCTCGTCGAGGCTCATCCGGACGCGCTCGGCACGCCGCGCCAGCAGGCGCGCTTCCTGTGCGGGCTCACGAGCCCTGCGACCACGGGCGCGAAGCTCTCGCGCCACCCGCTGTTCGGGGCCTTCGCGGAGCGCCGGTTCGCGGAGGTGCTCGCTACCCTCCGCGAATGGCAGTCGACGAATACGAGCTCGTTGCAGAGCGCCTGAGGGCGGCAATCGAGACGCTCGAGGCGATCGTTCGCGACCGCACGGTGCTCCAGGAGCTGACCGTCGACGAGCGCACGCGCTTGCTCACCGCGGCGGGTGCCGTCTTCGATCCCGACGTCGTTGCGCGCCGCCGTGCGGCGAAGGAGCTGCGCCGCCGGAAGAAGAACGCGAAGCTCG
>CAZDEX010000286.1:0-2874 GCA_964504405.1 uncultured Gaiellales bacterium
ACCTTGTTGATCGTGTCGGCCGGCGTCTCCTTCGGGAGGCCCGCGCCGATCGCAGCCTGGCGCGCGGGCGCCTGCCCGGCGCCTGCCTGCAGTACCTGCCCCATGATGGCGTACTGCGGCTCGTGCGCCTCGACGCCGATCCGCTCGAGCGCCGCGCGTATGACGATCGCACCGAGCTCAGTCGCCTGAAATTGGGCCAGCCCGCCGCCGAGCTTCCCGAACGGCGTGCGCACCGCACTCACGATCACACTGCGCGTCGCCATCAGCGGACGAAAGAGTGGTCGCGGGTGAGGCGCTTCGCGAACCCGACGAGGAGCCGGATGATCGACTCGACGTCCTCGAGCGCGCAGATCTCGTTCGGGCTGTGCAGGTAGCGCGTCGCGATCGAGACGAGGCCGGTCGGGATCCCCGCGCCGGTCAGGTGGATCTCGTCGGCGTCGGTCGAGGTCGTGCGCGAGTAGACCTCGTACGCGTGCGTGATCCCTTCCGCCTCCGCGACCTCGGCGAGCAGCTCCGTGACGTGCTTGTTCAGCGTCGGCCCGCGGGCGATCATCGCGCCCATCCCGAGCTCGATCTTCCCGGCGCGGCGGGCGTCGCCGCCGGGAACGTCGGTGGCGGGCGTCACATCGATCGCAATCGCGACGTCGGGCTTCAGCCCGAACGCAGAGGTGCGCGCGCCGTAGAGGCCGATCTCCTCTTGGACGGCCGCGACCGCGACGACGTCCACCTGCGTCTCGCCCACCTCGGCGAGCCGCCGCGCAGCCTCGAGCGCGATGTACGCGCCGAGCCGGTTGTCGAGCGCCTTGGAGAGGAGCCGCTCGTTCGGCAGCTCCACCGCGGGGCCCGCCCACACGCCGGGGTCGCCGACGCGCACGAGCCCCTCCGCCTCCTCGCGGCTCGTCGCCCCGATGTCGATGTGGAGGTCGGTCAGCTCGATGCGCGGCCGGTCGCGCAACTGCTCGGGCTGCAGCCGCTTCCGGCCGATCGCGGCCGGGATGCGCCCGGCGCGCGTCATCAGCTCGAGCCGCTGGCCGGCGAGCGTGTCCGCGCTGATGCCGCCCACCGGGGTGAACGAGAGCAGCCCGCTCTCCTCGATGTTCGTGATCACCACGCCGATCTCGTCGATGTGGCCGACGAACGCGAGCGTCGGCGCGCCTTCATCGGCGCGGACGCGTGCGAAGGACGTCCCGAGCGTGTCGGAGGTCACCTCGGCGAACGCGGAAGCCGCTTCGCGCCAGATGCGCGCCGGCTCCTCCTCATGGCCGGACGGGCCGGGAGCGCTCAGCAACTGCAGCAGAAGGTCGGGAGCCGCCATGGGCTTGCGCATTGAACCAGGCTCACCTACCCTGGGTGCCAGATGAGCTTCCCGACCTCGAAGTGGTGGGCATGGCGCCACGAGCGGGGCGGGAGCCTGCGCGCGTAAGCATTCGCGCCGAGACAGCCCGCACCGCTTCACCCGACGACCCGACGAGGGTCGTTTTTCGTACTCGAAAGACATGACGACAACCGCCCTCGACACCGACCTCCTGACGCCGCTCGCGGCCTACATCCGGCTGCGCGAGGCCGGGCGCGCGTCGTTCCTGCTCGAGTCGGTCGACCAGGGGCGCCTCGGTCGGCATTCGTTCGTCGGCTGCGGCGACCGCATCGTCTCCTTCGAGGAAGCGGAGCAGCTCGGGGAGGCGGTCGTCGGCTACCTCGGCTACGACCACATCGCGAAGCTGGAGCGGACCGTCCCGCTCCCCGCGGACGGGCCCGACGTGGCGGAGAGCCGCTTCGTCGTCGCCGACTACTTCCTTCGCTTCGACCACGTGACGGGGACAGCCGACGTGCTCGTCGGCGACGCCGGGGCCGTCGCTCTCATCCTCGCGCAGCCCGTCGAGCAGGCGCCGGAACCGCCGGCGGAGGCGGGCGAAACGGTGCGCTTCCCGGACCGCGGCGAGCATTTGCGCCGCATCGGCGTCGTGCAGGAGCACATCCGCCGCGGCGACGTGTTCCAGCTCGTGCTCTCGCAGCGCGCAGAGCGCGAGACGAGCGCCTCACCACTCGCGGTCTATCGCGCGCTGCGCAAGATCAACCCGTCGCCGTATCTCTTCCTCCTCGAGCTCGACGGCGTCGCGCTCGTCGGGTCGTCGCCCGAGACGCACGTCAAGGCGGAAGGCACGCGCGCGAGCCTGAACCCGATCGCGGGCACGACCGAGCGTGGCGAAGGCGACGCGGAGCGGCTGCTCACCTCGGAGAAGGACCGTGCGGAGCACGTGATGCTCGTCGACCTCGGCCGCAACGATCTCTCGCGCGTGTGCGTGCCGGGCACGGTGAAGGTCGAGCGCTTCCTCGAGCCCGAGCGCTTCTCACACGTGACGCACCTCGTCTCCGAAGTCGCCGGTGAGCTCTCGCCCGGCGTGACGCCCTTCGACCTGCTGCGCGCGACGTTTCCCGCCGGCACCGTCTCGGGCGCGCCGAAGGTGCGCGCGATGCAGATCATCTCGGAGCTCGAGGGCTACCGCCGCGGCACGTACGCCGGCGTCGTCGGTTACTTCCTGCCCGGTGCGGCGCTCGACACGTGCATCGCGCTGCGCACCGTGCGCATCCAGGACGGGCGCGCCTACCTGCAGGCCGGCGGTGGGATCGTCGCGGACTCTGATCCGGCCGCCGAGCACCAGGAGTGCCTGAACAAGCTCGCAGCGGTGGAGGCCGCGCTCGAACAGGCAGAGAATAGCGGCGTAGGCTCGACGGAGCCGCAAAAGAGCTCAGGCGGCGGCGTGCACGCCGCCGGAGCGGAGACTGGCCGATGATCCTCCTCGTCGACAACTACGACTCGTTCACCTACAACCTCGCGCACCTCTTCCAGGAGCTCGGAGCGGATGTTGCCGTCCG
>CAZDEX010000287.1:0-2873 GCA_964504405.1 uncultured Gaiellales bacterium
CACTGCTGCGCCCGGGTCGTCGACCTTCCCGTCCAGGTTCACGTCGAGGCGGGAGGCGCCGCGGGCGACCCACGCGTTGACGATCGCGCGCAGTTGCGCGTCGCGCTGGCTCGGCGCCGGCACGAGCGCGAGGTAGCCGTTGATTGCGGGCCACACCGCAATCGCGCGCAGGTCCTGCGTCGCCGACTTGTTCATCGCGCGCACCACCTCGGTGACCGTGTTCTTGCCCTTCTTCAGGTTGCGCGACAGGAGCTGCGAACGGTGGATCGTCCCGTACGAGAAGTTGTCGTCGGCCGATGCGAATCCGGGCGCGGGCTTGTTGTTCCAGTTCACGATTTCGCCGCTCGGCGGGTCGATCGCCTGCGGATGCGCGGCCGGCGCGAGGAAGCCGGTCCAGTCGTACGCGCCGGTCCCGACCGTGGGGAATCCCGGGTCGACGCCGGTCGCGCGGATCGGCAGCCGGCCGCTCGACACGAACGCGATGTGCTTGGAGTCGACGTAGAAGCCGTTGAACGACATCTCGAACCGCGACAGGTCGTGCGTGAACTCCTGCGGTGAGCGCAAGCGGCCCGTGGAGAGGTCGTAGACGTCGAGCGCGGCCTTCAGCTCGCGACCGCGCGTCGTGCGCGCCTGCGCGAGCGCGACGCGCGCGCCGTTCACGAGGCCGTAGCCGAAGACCGGGCCGTGCACCGTCTCGTAGAACTGAACCGTCTGCGACGGCTGCGACGGAATGAGGAGCGTGCCCGCGTTCACGTGCGTCATCGCGAGGCACTGGCCCTTGTAGATGTAGTGGTGATCGTCACCGCACAGCGTCTCGGCGAACGTGTCGATGTTGTCCGACTGCGACGACGTGAACGACCAGCCGTAATCGGGCCCTCGCCCGATGAGGACGTTCGGGATACCGGGCAGGGAGCCGCCGCGCACCGAGACGCCGCCGCCTTCCATGTCGATCTCCCAGAAGAACTCCGGGTACAGGTAGCCGAGCTGCGGCCCGGCGACCATGATCGGATGGCCGGTGGCGGAGCGCTTCGCGCTGAGCAGCATCGCGTTGGACATCTCCCGGTCGGCCGACGGCGGCTGCACCGACGCGTCCGCCACCATCGCGTTGCCCGGCCCGGGCGCCCCTGCCGTCTGCGGGCCGTACGGGAACGCCTTCGCGATCGTCGTCGGCGCTTTCGGATCGTTCAGCTCGCGCAGGTCGTTGAAGACGCTCTGCGCCTGCGCGCCGAGCTTGGCTTGCAGCGCGGCGAAGAACTCGGCGCGCCGCGTCTCGTCTCCCCCGCCCGCGCCGAACCGCGCGCCGAGCAGGCACGTCATCGCGACGACGTCGGTGCGCTTCCACACCGGCAGCTCGAGCCCCGCGGACTTGCGCTCCGCGTTGATGCCGGCGACGTACGCGTCGATGTCCGCCAGCTCCTGCCGTCCGCGTGGGCCACCGTCCGCGAGCCAGCTGACCTGCTTGTCGAGGAACGCCTCCGCCTCGGGGCTGGGCTCGAACCGGTCGCCCGACAGCACGACGTCGAACGCGTTGTAGCCGGGCGCGTCGAGGCACGCGAGCCGGCCCGGATAGCGCCCGAGCTCGAGCAGAATCCCGCGGTCCTCGGCCGCCGCGAATCCCGCGCCGTAGAAGACGTCGGCCTCCTTCTTTGCGAACACGTGCGGCACGTCGAACGAGTCGCGCAAGATGCGCACGCCGCGGCCCGGCAGCTCGACGCGGGCGGGCTTCTCCTTGCCGGTCCAGAGCGGCTCGGCCTTGAAGTCCTTCGCGACGTCCTTGGCCGTCACCTTGTCGAAGCGCGGGGTGAGGGCGTCGTACAGCACCGCCTGATCGGTCGAGGCCTTCGTGAAGTTCGCGCCGCCGTAGTTGCCCGGCGGAAGGATGTCGCGTGCGACGAGCGCGTAGTCGTGGCGCGGAGCTGCCCCTGCGCCGAGCGCCGCGAAGAGCGCCAGCGCTGCGAGTGCTGTGAGCGCCGTCTTCACGCGCCGAGCAGACTATCGCCGTGGATCTTCTGCTGGCGTTTGCCGCGGCGCTCCTGTCGCTGCGCCTCGCGGGGCTGCTCGCGCGCAGGCGGCACTACGCATGGGCCGGCGGGTTGCTCGCCTTTGCCGCAGCGAGCGGCGCGATGGCCTGGGGCGCTGCGCACGGGTGGGACGAGGCGTCCTTCCGGGTCTACTACCTCGCCGGCGCGCTCCTCTCCGCCCCGCTCCTCGGGATCGGCTCACTCTCGCTCGCGGGCCGGCGCTGGGCGGCGCCGCTCGGGCTCGTGTATGCCGGCCTCGCCGTCGGCATCGCCGCTGCGATGCCGATCCACGGCGCCTTCGGATCGGCGAGCGTGCCGCGCGCGCAGGATCACGTCGACACGCTCGCGCGTGTCGTCGCGATCGTCGGGAGCTCGCTCGGCACGCTCGCGGTCGTGGTCGTCGCGGTGCTGACACTGCGCAGGCGCCCCCTCGGCAATGCGCTCGTGGTCGCCGCGGTCGCAGCCGCGGGGATCGCCTCCGTGCTCACGCAGACCGCCGTCTCCGCCGCTGCCGCGTGCTTCGCGCTCGCAGCCGCGCTGCTTTACGCGAGCGTCACGGTTTCTCGAGCGCGTACCAGGCGGTGACGCGGTCCGCGAAGAGCTCGTCGGCCGTCTCGCTCTCGTCGAGCTTCATCGCCTTCGTGCGCACCTCGCCGAGGTAGTGCGCGATCTCGTCGGGGCCTTTGCCCCGCCGGAGCATGCGGCCGACGCGCTCGAGGTACGGGTCGTACGCGTCCGCGCGCTCCGCGTCGTCGTAGACATTCTGCGGGTCCCAGTGCTCGACGGCCATGATCCGCAGGGCGGGCAGCCCGGCGGACGACCACCAGCGGCGCCAGCGGAAGAGCTCCATCA
>CAZDEX010000288.1:0-2853 GCA_964504405.1 uncultured Gaiellales bacterium
TTCCCGTTGATCCGGACTTCGAAGTGGAGGTGCGGGCCGGTGCAGTGGCCCGTGCACCCGACGTACCCGATCACGTCCCCCTGGTCGACGTGCTGGCCGCACGCGACCGCGATCGCGCTCTGGTGGCCATACGCGGTCGCGAGGTTGCCGCCGTGGTCGATCGCGACGAGATTCCCGTACCCCGACTCCCAGCCGCAGTAGATGACGGTGCCCGAAGCGGCGGCATGGATCGGCGTCCCGGTCGACGCGCCGATGTCGATGCCCTCGTGCATCCGGCCCCAGCGCCAGCCGAATGGGCTCGTGACCGGCCCCTGCACGGGCCAGATCAACCCCGCCGACGACGGCGTCGTCGTCGAGCCGCCGCTCGAGTGCGACGCCTGGGCGGCCTGGATGCGCGCGGCGAGGTCGTTGCTCGCCTGCTGCAGCGCGTCGATCTCGCCCGCGTCGGCCTGCTCGGAGGCGCTCAGCTTCGAGATGTCCTGGAGCTTTTGCGCCTTCATCGACGCGACGTCGTTCCTCGCACCGACGAGCGCGTCGCGCACGCCGCGCGCCTGCGCGGTACGCGCGGAGATGACCGCCGTCTCGCTCTGCACGCTGCCGCGGAGCTTCTTCGTCCTCGCGCGCGCGACCACGATCTCCGCTTTCGCGATCGCGACCTGCCGCGCGATCCGGCGGTCCTGGTCGCCGATCTCGTTCAGGTACTGCACCTGGTCGACGGCGTCCTGCACGCTTCGGGCCCCGAGGAAGATGTCGATCGACGAGGCCTGATCGGACTCGTAGATGTTCACGAGGCGGCGGTTGAGCACGGCGACGGAGTCCTTGTACTGCTGCGTGAGGAACACGAACTTCGACGTCTGCAACGCGAACAGCTGGTTCAGCGCGTCGAGGCGGTGCTGGTGCAGCGCGAGATCCGCTTCCATCGTCTGCAGCCGCAGCGAGACGTCGCCGACGCGCTGCTCGAGCGATCGGATCTGGTCGGTGTAGCCGGCCACGACGGTGCGCAGCTTCTGCTCCTGCGCGCGCTTCGCGTCGAGGCTGCTCTTCAATGACGCGATCTGGCTGTCGACCTGGTGCTTCTTGGTCACGTTGTCGCCGAACGCCGGAGTGGCGACCACGAGCAGAGCGACAAGTGCGAGCGCGAGACGCCGCATGGACAGACGATTTCGCCGCTCCGGGCGGTTACTCCTGCGGCGAAGGGCTCGGGATCGTGACCTCGTCCGGCGGCGGGTAGGGCTCCGGCACCTCGGCGGGCGCGGCCGGCGTGCCCTCGTCCGGCGGTGGGACGGGCTCCTGCGGCAGGTCTGGTGTCTCCATGCCGGGACCGTAGCGCTCCAAAGCGCGGAGTGCGGCAGCGGCGGCACGCCGCTGCGGCCCGAGCAGCTCGCGGTAGTCGTCGTCGCCGATCTTCCCGGTGCGATGGTCGAACTCGAGCTCCTTGAGCGCCGCGAGCGCGCGGTCGCGCTCGTCGAGCAGCGTCAGCCGCCGCTCCTCCTCCGGGGAGGGCGCGTCGAGGCGGTCGTCCTCGACCACGGGCTCGCGTAGGAACGGAAACGCGACGACCACGACCACTCCGACCGCGAGCAGGACCCCGAGAGCGATGGTCACGATGTTCGCTCCAGCGGCGGGCAAGCCGCCGCCTCCGCTGCTTGCGACTCCGTCAAGCCTACGTCGCTCGCGCGGGAGCGAGACGCGTCACGAGCCGCCGCTGCTCGCGTGCGTCGGGCCACAGCGCGACCCCCGATCCGATCAGGAAGACGATCCCCGCGATCCAGATCAGGTTGACGAGCGGCTTCACGAGCGCCTTCACGTAGACGACCTTCGTCTTCACGTTGACATCGTCCGCGATCACGTAGAGATCCTCTGCGCGCAGCCAGCTCGTCCTGAGCCCGATCTCGCGCGAGGGCTCCGGCGGATTGACGTACATGTTGTCTCCGGACGAGAGCGTTCCCTTCCAACGGCCGCGCACGTCGAAGATCGCGCGAGTCTCGATCGCGTTCGGCACCGCTCTGCGCTGCACGTCGCGGAGCGTGAGCGTGTAGCCGGAGATCGCGAGGCTCTGGCCCGGCGTGAGCCTGCGCTCCGTCGAACTGCCGTAGGCGCTCGAGCCTGCGATGCCGATCGCGAGCAGCACGATCGCCGCGTGGACGATGTAGCCGCCGTACCGCCGGCGGTTGCGCGAGATGAGCGTGAGCACGGAGCCGACCGCGCGCGTCCCGCGGACGAGCTCCAGCATGATCGTCGCCAGCACGAAGGCCGAGAACGAATAGGCGATCAGGCCGGGCCGCGAAGAACCGGCGCCGGCGGCGATCAGCGCGAGCCCGCACGCGACCGTGACCGCGATCGGAATCGCGAGCGTGCGCACGAGCGTGCGGACGCTCGTCTTCCGCCACGCGATCAGCGGCCCGATGCCCATCAGGAGTAGGAGCGGCAGGCCGAACGCGCGCAGGAAGAAGTCGTAGTACGGCCGGCCGATCGTGCGCGTCTCGCCCCGGAACGCCTGGGTGACGATCGGGAACAGCACCCCCCAGAGCACGGTCAGGCAGAGCGCGACGAGGAGTAGGTTGTTGTAGAGGAACGTCGCCTCGCGGGACAGCGCCGACTCGAGCCTCGTGCGCGCCTTGAGGAGCGGCAGCCGCCACAGGATCAGCCCGACCGAGAACAACGTCGTGATGACGACGAACGCGAGGAACCACGACCCGATCGGGCTCTTCGCGAACGAATGGATCGAGTTCACGACGCCCGAGCGCGTGAGGAATGTGCCGAAGATCGAGAGCTCGAACGCGAGCGCGACGAGCACCATGTTCCAGACCTTCAGCATCCCTTTGCGCTCCTGGATCATCACCGAGTGCAGGA
>CAZDEX010000289.1:0-2830 GCA_964504405.1 uncultured Gaiellales bacterium
CGTGCTCCATCCGCTCGTCGTCGACTTGATCGGGCCCATGCGAGGTGCGTGCGCGACGGAGAAGCGCGCGGACGCGCGACCGAAACTCGCGGATCGAGAACGGCTTCGTGATGTAGTCGTCCGCTCCGAGCTCGAGGCCGATCACCTTGTCGAGCTCGTCGTCCCGGGCCGTCAGCATGATGATCGGCACCGTGCTCGTCGCCCGCAGACGCTTGCACACCTCGAGCCCGTCGAGGCGCGGCAGCATGATGTCGAGCACGACGAGGTCGATCGCCTGCGCGGCGAACTTCTCGAGCGCCTCCTCGCCGTCGGCGGCCTGGACGACCGCGAAGCCGTCGCGTTCGAGAGGGAAGGCGAGCACCTTGCGGACTGAGTCCTCGTCGTCGACGAGGAGGATGGTGGGAGAGGCCTCGGCCATCACGTCGGTCCTCCTGCCAGGATAGCCCTGTCATGGCGGCGACCCGGACTCCGGCACGGCGTCGCCGCGCGCGTCGCGGCACGCTCGAGCGTCCGGTCAACGGCCGGCTCTATCGCAGCTCGTTCTTCGTGCTTTCGGTGCCGCTGCTCATCCTCGCCTTCAGCATCGTGCGACCGACCGTCCTCGCGGCGCCGCCACTGCCGCCGAGCTTCGACGGCGCGGCGACCAAGGCGCTTGCCGTCGCGCTGACGAAGCTGCCGGACCGCGCGCCCGGCAGCTCGCAGTCCCCGCTCGCCGCACAGTGGTTCAAGGATCAGATCGCGCCGTACGGGCTGCCCGTGTCGAAGGACGTGTGGCGCCAGAACGTGTCCGGTCTCGGCCGCGTCACGCTGCGCAACCTGTGGGCGGTCGCGGCGGGGCAGTCCGACGACGCGATCGTCGTGCTCGCGCACCGCGACGACACGGGCACCGGGCCGGGCGCGAACGACGACGCGAGCGGCACCGCGGCGCTCGTCGAGCTCGCGCGCACCTACGCGCAGACTTCTCCCGGCGAGCCGGTGCGCTCCTCGCACACGATCGTGTTTCTTTCGACCGACGGCGGTTCCTTCGGCGGTCTCGGCGCGGTGCGCTTCGCGGAGCACTCGCCGTTTCACATCGTGTCGGTGATCGACCTCGACGCGATCGCTTCGGGAGGGCCGCCACGTGTTGTCATAACTGGCGACACACCGCGTTCCCCGTCGCCCACGCTCGTTCAGACCGCAGCGCGGCGCATCCTCGAGCAGATGAGCGTCGGCCCGCGACGCGCCGGCTTCCTGTCACAGCTCATCGATCTCGCTTTCCCGTTCACGCTCTACGAGCAGGGGCCCTTCGTCGCGCGCGGCATCCCCGCGATCACGCTGACGACGGCCGGTGACCGGCCGCCCGATCCGTTCGCCGACCGGCCCGAGCGCCTCGACGGCGCGCAACTCGGCGCCGTCGGCCGATCGGTGCAGCAGCTGATCGGAACGCTCGACCAGGGCCCCGATCCCGCGCAGGGATCGACGAGCTACGTGTGGCTCGGCGGACGGATCATTCGCGGCTGGGCGATCCAGCTCATGCTGTTCGGGCTGCTCGTCCCGTTCTTCGTCGGCGTCGTCGACCTGTACGCGCACTGCCGCCGACGCCGCATCCCACTCGCGGCGGCCGCGCGCAGCCTGCGCAGTCGCCTGTCGTTCTGGCTCTTCGCCGGGGTCGCCTTCTACGCGTTCCGCCTGCTCGGCGCGTGGCCCGGCGGCCCGGCGCGGCCGCCCAACCCTGCCGTTGCCGAGTCGGGCAACTGGCCGGTGCTCGCGCTGACGGCGTTCCTGCTCCTGCTTGCGGTGGGGTGGGTCGTCGCGCGGCAGCGGCTCGTCCCGCGCCGTGCCGTCGCGACCGACGAGCGGCTGGCGGGAGATGCTGCCGCACTCATCGCCCTCGCCGTCGTCGCGTTGCTCGTCCTGGCGACGAACCCGTACGCGCTCATCTTCTTCCTGCCGGCGCTGCACGTGTGGCTCTGGCTGCCGCAGGTGCGGGGCGGGCAACCGGCCGCACGCGTGATCGTGCTCGCGGCGGGCCTCGTCGGGCCTGCCCTGCTCGTCTGGTCGGTCGGCTCGCGGTACGGCCTCGGCTTCGACACGCCGTGGTACCTCGTCGAGCTCGCCGCGGTCGGCTACGTGCACCTGCCCGCCGTCGCGATCACGCTGGGCGCAGTCGCCTGCACGGCACAGCTCGTCGCCGTCGCCGCCGGGCGCTACGCGCCGTATCCGGAGCGGGAGGAGCGCCCGGCGCGCGGGCCGCTCCGCGAGCTCGTGCGCGCGGTCGTCCTTACGGTGCGCGCCCGAAGGCGCGTAACCGAGGAACGCCGCCGCGCGTTCGGTGGGTAGTGCACCGGTTCGCGCGGATTCTCGGAACGCTGCTGATCGCGGCGGGCGTGCTCACGCTTGCGTGGGTCGTCGTCGTGTGGCGCTGGGAGGACCCGTTCACCGCCCTCTACACGCACTACCAGCAGGCGCGTCTCGCGCATACCTACGACAAGCGGGCGGCGAGCTTCCAGCCGCACGTCTCCGGCGACCTCGCTGCGGTGGAGCGACAGGTCGCGACGGAGGCGCGCAACTATCGGCGCTCGCTGCACGTCGGTGACCCGGTCGGGCGGCTGAAGATCGGGCGCATCGGCCTGAGCATGATCGTCGTCCAGGGGACCGACCACGAGACGCTGAAGAAGGGCCCCGGCCACTACCTGCAGAGCGGGCTTCCCGGCGAAGGGCGGCTGATCTACGTCGCAGGCCACCGCACGACGTACCTCGCGCCGTTCGCCTACATCAACAACATTCGCGACGGCGACTTCATCCACTTCGAGCTGCCGTACGGCGTGTTCACCTATCGCGTGACCCGGCA
>CAZDEX010000290.1:0-2824 GCA_964504405.1 uncultured Gaiellales bacterium
ACGCGCGGCAGAACTCCGCCGCCTCGATCGGCCCCTTGTACATCTTCCAGTTGCCCGCGATCAGCATCAGTTGAGTACCGCCTGTGTCTGGATGACGAGCGCGACGGGCTTCCCGTCGGCGTCTGCCAGGTCAGTCTGCACGACGATCGAGGAGGGGCCGACGTGAAGCGGTCGCGCGGTGCCGTCGACATGCCGGTCGCGCACCGCGCGGAAGAAGTTCGTCTTCGACTCGAGCGTCGCCGTGGTCGTGCCTTCGGGCAGGTTGAGGAACGCGCAGATCGCGCCCAGGCTGTCGGCGAACGCCATCAGCGCGCCGCCGTGCAGGACCCCGCCTGCCGTGCAGAGGTCGGCGCGCCAGTCGAGGGTGCCGCGCACCTCACCCGCGTCCGCAGCGTGGACGCGCACGCCGAGCTCGCCGGCGAACGGCATGAGCGCGACGAGATCAGGCATCGGGAATCGCGACCACGCCCGGGAGCTCGCGTCCTTCGAGCAGCTCGAGCGACGCGCCGCCGCCGGTCGAGATCCACGAGATGCGATCGGCGACGCCCGCGTCGTGCACGGCGCGCACGGAATCGCCTCCGCCGACGACGGTGAAGCCGTCGCACTCCGCGAGCGCCCGTGCGACGGCGAACGTCCCCTCGGCGAAGCGCGGCCACTCGAAGACGCCCATCGGCCCGTTCCAGAAGACCGTTCGCGCGCCGGCGATGCGGCGCGCGAAGTCGGCTCGCGTCTGCGGGCCGACGTCTAGACCGAGCCAGCCGTCCGGGAGCGCGTCGAACGGCGTGACCTGCGTGTTTGCCTCGGCGTCGAACGCCGAAGCCGCGACGACGTCCGTCGGGAGCGCGGCCTCGAACGAGAACGGGTTTTCGGTGCGCACGTCCTCGGCCATCTTCCCGCCGATCAGCACCTCGTCTGCCCGGGAGCCGAGATTCTCGAGCACGCCGAGCTTGTCCTCGACCTTGGCGCCGCCGGAGACGATCACGAACGGCCGCTCGACGTCACCGAGGAGCTTGCCGAGGTTGCGCAGCTCGTCGAGCAGGAGCAGCCCCGCGTACGCCGGCAGCAGCTCCGCGACGCCGACGGTCGACGCGTGCGCACGGTGCGCCGAGCCGAACGCGTCGTTCACGAAGAGATCGGCGCCCTCCGCGAGCTCGCGCGCGAAGGCCGGGTCGTTCTTCGTCTCGCCCAAGTTGAAGCGCGTGTTCTCGAGGACGGTCACCCGCTCGTCGGGCAGCAGCGCGCGCAGCCGCTCGCGAACCGGGGTCATCGCGTACGCGTCGTCGCGGCCCTTCGGCCGGCCGAGGTGGGACGCCACGCGCACCTCCTTCGCCCCGCGCTCGAGCAGCAGCCGGAGCGTCGGGAGCGACGACCGGATGCGCGTGTCGTCGGCCACCCGACCATCCTCGAGCGGGACGTTCAGATCCGAGCGGACGAGGACGGCCTTTCCGTCGACGTCCGCGGACTCGACGGATCTCGGCAGCCTCATCCGACGATCTTCGGAACCAGGTCGACCAGCCGGCACGAGTAGCCCCACTCGTTGTCGTACCAGCCGAAGACCTTCGCGCTCGGGCCGTTCGCCATCGTCAGGTCGCTGTCGAAGGTGCACGACGCGGGCGAGTGCACGATGTCCGAGGAGACGAGCGGCTCGTCCGAGTACTCGAGGTACGGCGCGAGCGACCCGCTGTCGGCCGCGGCCTTGAACGCGGCTTTGATCTCGTCGGCGCTCGCCGGCGTGCGGAGCTCGACCACGAGATCGGTGACGGATCCCGTCGGGACCGGAGCACGCATCGACATCCCGTCGACCTTGCCCTTGAGGTGCGGGAGCACGAGGCCGATCGCCTTCGCGGCGCCGGTGGAGGTCGGGACGAGGTTGATCGCTGCGGCGCGCGCCCGGCGCGGATCCTTGTGTGGGCCGTCCTGGAGGTTCTGGTCCTGCGTGTACGCGTGAATCGTCGTCATGAAGCCGCGCTCGATTCCGAAGCTGTCGTCGAGCACCTTCGCCATCGGCGCGACACAGTTGGTCGTGCACGAGGCGTTCGAGATGATGTGGTGCTGGTCGGCGTCGTACTGGTCGTCGTTGACGCCCAGGACGACCGTGATGTCCGGGTCGGTCGCGGGGGCGGAGATGATCACCTTCTTCGCGCCGGCGTCGAGATGCTTCTGCGCGCCCTCGCGGGTCGTGAAGAAACCGGTCGACTCGATCACGACGTCGACGCCGAGATCCTTCCACGGCATGTTCGCCGGGTCGCGCTCGGCGAGCCCGGTGAGGTCCCTGCCGCCGACCTTGAGCGAGCCGCCCGCGATCTCGACCTCTTCGGGCAGGCGCCCGAGGATGGAGTCGTACTTGAGGAGGTGCGCCATCGTCTCGACGTCGCCGAGGTCGTTGTACGCCACGATTTCGAAATCCGCGTCCCGCTCGAGCGCGGCGCGGAAGAAGTTGCGGCCGATCCGGCCGAATCCGTTGATCCCTACGCGTGTTTTCGCCATGGCGGCGATGCTACTCAAGCAGTGGCCGCGGCGATTCCGTAAATCGCCGCGAGCTTCTCGCGGAGATAGCGCACGTACGGCGCCGGATCGATCTCCGACGTGCCGACGACCTTCTCGAGCGTCTCTCCCGGCGTGAACTTGCGACCGTGGCGATGCAGGTGCTCGCCGAGCCAGTCGCGGAGGGGGCCGAACTCGCCTTGCTCGAAGCCGTCGGTGAGGTCGGGGATGTCGGCGGTGACCTTCTCCCAGATCTGGGCGGAGATGAGGTTGCCGAGCGCGTACGTCGGGAAGTAGCCGATCGAGCCGCCGGACCAGTGGACGTCCTGGAGGACGCCTT
>CAZDEX010000291.1:0-1588 GCA_964504405.1 uncultured Gaiellales bacterium
CGCCTGACGGCGTCCTCGATGTGCAAGATGAATCGATCGCGCGCGTCGTCGTCGTGCTTCGCGCCGGCCTCGAGCGCCGCGACTGCTGCGGCGATCGCGGTGATCGGCGTGCGGATCTGGTGCGCCGCGTTCGCCACGAACTCGAGGTCGGCGCGCTCGCGACGATCCTGGTCCGTTACGTCCGCGAACGTCAGGACGGCGCCCGTGATCGTCTCCTCGGTGCGTATGGGCACCGCGCTGATCTCGACCACGAGTCGCTCCCCCCAATGCACCAGCTCGTAGCGCTCGCTGACGATCGTCTCGCCGTGCAAGGCGCGCCGCAGGGGGCGCTTCTCGCCCTGCACGGCCCCGCCGGCGGCGGTGTGCAGGTCGCCGAACGGCTCGGGCCCGTCTCCGACCAGGTCGCGGGCTTGTTGGTTCGCGCGCACGCTCTGCAGCTCCGCGTCGACGACGACGAGGCCGATCGGCATCCGCTCGACGATCGCTTCGAGCTCTGCGGTCTGGATCGCGACGCGCATTTCGAGGTCGCGGTTCATCTCCCAGATGCGGGCCTCGCTTTGCGCCCGCTCGGTCACGTCGTCGAGCGTCCATAGCACCTCGCCCTCGGTGGCGGCCGACGCACGGAGCGACGCCTCGAACGCCACGCCGCCCCGGCGGCGCATGCGGACCGTCATCGGGGAGACCGAATCGCCCCGTCGCACCCGAAGGAGCCATTGTCGAAACGCGCGTCGCGAGGCCGGGTCGACGTAGGCCGCGAGTGGCTTACCGGTCAGGAAGCGCTCGTCCACCTCGAACAGCCGGCAGGCGGCGGTGTTCGCCTCGATCACCTTGCCGGCCCCGTCGGTCGTCATGAACGGGATGGGGGCGCTGTCGTACAGCTTCCGGTAGCGCTCGGCCTCGCGGGCGAGCGCCAGGTTCATCAGCGCGAGCTCCTCGCCGCCTGCCGCGAGGTCGTCCTCGTCGACCGGTGCGTCGAGCCGCCGCGTCACGTGTCATCCGCCTCCATGAAGACGATCACTCCGCGCGGCGTCTCCTGGCCGTTCGTCGAGAGCGGCGACAGGTGCACGCTCACGGTAACGGGACGGCCGCGCCGATTCGTCGCCTCGATCGCGTAGGAATGGTCGACGCTCTTGCCGGACAGCACCGCGCGAAGAGCCGACTGCAGCTTCTCGACGGGAAGCCCGATGTCGAGGTTCATGAAGTGCCTGCCTTGCACCTCGTCGGACCGCAGCCCCCAGAGGTTGCGCGCCCCGTTGTTCCACGCCGACACGCTGAGAGTCTCGTCGAGCACCACCACGCCGGCGTCCAGGCTTCCCAGGATCGACTCGAGGAAGAAGTTCATCTGGTTGAGCTCGTCGGTGCGCAGGTTGAGCTCGTCGTTGATCGTCTCGAGCTCTTCGTTCGTCGACTGAAGCTCCTCGTTCATCGTCTCGAGCTCTTCGTTGGTGGACTGGAGCTCTTCGTTCGTCGTCTCGAGCTCTTCGTTGGTCGACTGCAGCTCCTCGTTGGTGGTCTCGAGTTCTTCGATGGTGGTCTGGAGTTTGCGGCGGGGCGTGACGTCCTCGGCGGAGATGACGGCGCCGACCTT
>CAZDEX010000291.1:1598-2815 GCA_964504405.1 uncultured Gaiellales bacterium
GTGGACTGGAGCTCTTCGTTCGTCGTCTCCAGCTCTTCGTTCGTCGATTGGAGCTCTTCGTTTGTCGTCTCGAGCTCCTCGACGGTCGACTGCAGCTCCTCGTAGGCGACCTCCACGTCGCGCTTCGAGTGCTCGACCGCTTCCTGGAGGCGCTTGTAACGCGTGACGTCGATGAAAGAGATGCCCACGCCGACATACGTGCCGTCTCCGGCGACGAGCGGGGCGACCTGGACGTCCATCGACCGCTGGTCGCCGCTCGGATGGGTCCACTGCACGTCGCGGAGGCTGATCGAGTGTCGTTCGGCGTAGGCCTTGTCGATCTGCGACCGGAGCTCGACAGGCTTGTACGACACCTCGAGGTCCTTGAGCGGACGACCGACGTCGCGCTGCGCGAGGTTGAAGAGCGTACGCGCCTGCATGTTGGCGTGCGTGAGCGTTCCGGTCCGGTCGACCACGAGCTGCGCGATCGGCGCGCTCTCGAAGCTGACTTCACGAATCACGGCCTCGGGGTCGGGGTCGCGGTCGACAACCGGGCGCTGGCGCTGCGCCGGGCGGTGTGCGTCCGCCTGGTCGACCTTCTGGAAGACGCGGCGCCTCAGGTCGACGGGCGTGAACAGGCTCGAGCGGCTCATCATCATCTCGGACTTGCCGAGGAAGAGGTAGCCGCCACTCCGGAGCCCGAAGTGGAAGTTCGCGAGGATGCGTGCCTGCGCGTCGGGAGTGAAGTACATGAGCGTGTTTCGCGACGCGAGCAGGTCGATGCGCGAGATCGGCGGGTCCTGCAGCACGTCGTGGCGTCCGAAGATCACGCAGCGCCGGAGCTCCGGTTTGACGCAGTAGCGCTGCTCGATCCGGTCGAAGTACCGCTTGAGCCATCCGGCGGCACCGGCTCGACCTTCGAGGCGGTGTAGATGCCGTGCCGCCCGTCGGTCAGTGCCTCTTCGTCGACGTCGGTCGCGTAGATCTTCAGCCGGTCCTGGTAGGCCGAGTCGGGCATCGCCTCGGCGAACGAGATCGCGAGCGAGAACGCCTCCTCCCCCGTCGCGCAACCGGTCGACCAGATCCGGATCGGATCGCCGTCCTCCTGCGAGCGATTGACGATCGCGGGGATGATCTCCTGGCGCAGGTACTCCCAGGCCGGGAGGTCCCGGAAGAACGCCGTCCACGTTGATCAGGATCGTGTTGAACAGGTCGATGAACTCGTCGGCGTGCTGCTC
>CAZDEX010000292.1:0-2809 GCA_964504405.1 uncultured Gaiellales bacterium
TGCGACACGGGCGAGGAAGCCCGCGAACAGGCTCCCGATCACGCCCACGCCGGCGACGCAGACGCGCATCACCACCACCTCAGCCGAAATTCGCGCCCACCGGTGAGGCCGGCCGGGCGCAGGATGAGCACGATCGCCATCAGCGCGCCGACGACGATCACGCGCGTCCCCCCAGGCAGGTTGATGTGCCAGCCGAAGAGCGAGGTGCCGTTCTCGGCGACTGCGAGGTACGAGTCGAGCGCGCTCACGGCGAGCGCTCCCACGACCGCGCCCCAGAGGCTCGTCGCGCCGCCGATCACGAGCATTGCGAGCGTGATGAATGTGAGGTCGAGGTACACCGACTCGGTGTTCAGCGGCAGCAGGTGGACGTAGAGCCCGCCGGCGAAGCCCGCGAGGAGGCCCGAGACGACGAACGCGACGAGCCGCTGGCCGTACACGGAGGCGCCGACCGCGCGTGCGGCCGCGTCGTCCTCGCGCGTGGCGCGCAGGAGCCGGCCGAACCGGCTGCGCGTGTAGAGGTAGGCGACCACGACGCAGACGAGCGCACCGAGCGCGGCCTGCCGCAGCGTCGTCGTCTCCGGCACGGACGAGAACGTGTTCAGCCCGGGCCCGATCGCCTCCTCGTAGCGAAGGAGGTTGTGGGTGATCTCGAGCACGGCGAATGTCGCGATCCCGGCCGCGAGCCCCGAGAGGCGCATCAGCGGCACGCCGACGAGCAGCGCGGCGACCGCGCCGACAGCCGCCGCCAGGAGGAGCGACGGCACGTTCCCCACCGTTCGATGCTCGAGGAAGTGCGCGAGGTTCGGCATGATCGCCGGCTTCTCGCCCGCGGGGACAGAGAGGACACCGGCCGTCCACGCGCCGAGGGCGACGAACGCGATGTGGCCGAACGAGAGCACGCCCGAGTTGCCGATGAAGACGTAGAGCGCGACGACGATCGCGACCTTGACGAGCGCGTCGGTGAAGTACGTCTGCGTCGATTGCGAGACGAGCAGGCCGAGCAGCGCCGCTGCGACCACGAGCGCAGCCGGGCCGAGCAGCTGCTCGATCCCGCGCAGGCGACTCACAGGCGCTCCACCGTGCGTGACCAGTCGAACAGGCCGCGCGGCCGCACGAGCAGCACGAGGATCACGGCGACGAAGAGGAACGTCGGCAGATACTGGCTCTGGTTCGTCGGCAATGCGCCGCCGAGCACGCCGCTCGCGAACCCGATGAGGAAGCCGCCGAGCGTTGCGGCAACCGGTCGGTTCAGCCCGCCGACGACGACGCCTGCGAGCACGATGATCGTGTCGCGTAACGCGAAGTCCGGCGTGACGAGTGGGGTCTGCACCGTCAGCATCACGGCCACGACCGCCGCCAGCACGCCCGAGAGCAGCACCGCGACGGCAATCACGCGGTTTGCGCGGACGCCGAGCATGCGGGCCGTCGAGAAGTCCATCGACGACGCGCGCATGTGCAGCCCGATCTCGGTGCGGGTGAGCAGGAGCTGCAGGAGCAGCAGGCAGACCGCAGCGACGATCACCGCGACGATCGTGATCTTGCGGATGTCGACACCGGAGATCGTCACGGGCCGGTTGAGGTACGCGACGGAGGTCGCGATCTTGCCGAGCGCGCCGAACCAGACGAGCGCGACGCTCTGCAACAGGAAGGCGACGGCGAACGTCGCGACGAGCATCACCGCCGGCGACTGCCCGCGCAACGGGCGGAACACGAGCCTGTCCATCAGCATCGAGAGCACGATCACGACTGCGAAGCAGAGACCGATCCCCGCCCACAGCGGCCAGCCCCATTGCGACGCGAGCGCGAGCGCGAACGCACCGGCCATCACGAGCTGGCCGTACGCGAAGTTGACGAGCCGCAGCACGCCGAAGACGAGCCCGATGCCGACCGCCATCAGCGCGTAGACCGCACCGAGCGCGACGCCGTCGGCAAGCGTCTGCCAGTCGATCGTCACGAGAAGTAGGCCCCTACGAGCTTGTCGGTGTCGTCGGCGTCCTGCGGGCCGAGCGTCAGGCGCAGCTCGCCGTTCGCGAGGACGTGGCAGCGGTCGGCGGCGGCGACCGTCCGCTGCGCGCGCTGCTCGACGAGCAGCACGGCGAGGCCGCGCTCGCGAATCGCAGCGAGCGCGTCGAACACGACGTCGACGACGGTCGGCGCGAGGCCGAGCGACGGCTCGTCCAGGAGCAGCACGTCGGGCTCCGCGACAAGCGCCCGCGCGATCGCGAGCTGCTGCTGCTGGCCGCCGGAGAGCGCGCGCGCCTGGCGCAACCGAAAGTCACTGACGATCGGAAAGAGCTCGTGAACGCCGGCGAAGAGCTGCTTCGCGTCACCGCGGGTGCGGCGCGCGGCGAGTCCGAGCCGGAGGTTCTCCTCGACGGTCAGCTCGGCGAAGATGCGCCGCCCCTCGGGCACGAGCGCGACGCCCGCGCGTGCGACGTCCTCGGGCCTCCGCCCGACGAGCTCCGCGTCGCGGGTGCGCACGCTGCCGGTCGCCGGCGCGAGGCCCATGATCGCATGCAGCGTCGACGACTTGCCGGCGCCGTTCGCGCCGATCAGGCCCACGATCTCGCCCGCGCGCACCTCGAACGAGAGATCGCGCACGGCATGGACCCCGCCGTAGCGCACGTCGAGCCTGTCGACGACGAGCGTCATTCCTCGGGCACCGGCGTCTCGCCGAGATAGGCAGCGGCGACGTCGAGGTTCGCGCGAATCTCCGCCGGCGCGCCCTCGGCCAGCGTCGTTCCCTGGTCGAGCACCTGGATGCGGTCGCACGTCTCCATGATCAGCGCCATGTTGTGGTCGATCAGGA
>CAZDEX010000293.1:0-2802 GCA_964504405.1 uncultured Gaiellales bacterium
TGTCGGTGCCCATGATCAGGATCGTCGTGGGATGCGAGAGCAGGAGGCCGCCCTGCGAGGTGAGCGCGTTCTTCGCGTTCGGGTCGAGCCGCTTGTTCGCGTCGGAGACGCCGCTCGAGAACGCGAACCAGCTCGCGACCGCCCAGACGAGGATCAGCAGGAGCAGGACGAGCACGCCAATCGCGATGCGGCGGCCCCAGCGAACCTCCTTCGGCCGCGCGCCCGGGCCGCGGTACTCGCTGCGCTCGGAGCGGCTGCGCGCGCGCCCGTCGCCCGCATCGCGCTGCGAGCGCCCGGGGCGTGGTGTCGCGGAAGGGACCTTCCCCTTGGCGCGGCCGCCCCGGTAGACGCGATACGGCTTTTCTTCGCGCGCCATCCGGCGGACTAGGGTACCCACGCACCATGGCGGCCAACCGTGTCATCGGCGTCGACCTCGGCGTGACCAAGATCCGCGCCGGTTTGGTCGAGACCGACGGGACGGTCGCGCAGATCGTCGAGCGGCCCACGGACACCACGTCGCAGGCCGCGCTCCTCGACCAGCTGGCGGCCGTCGTGCGCGAGCTGCCGCTCGACGACGTCCGGGCGGTCGGCTTCGGGATCCCCACGCGCGTCGACGCGCCGAGGGGCATGGCGGTCGGGACGGCGGTGAACATCCCGGTGCGCGATGTGGCGTTTCGCGAGGAGATGCAGCGGCGGCTCGGGTTGCCGGTCGAGGTCGAGAACGACGCCAGCTGCGCCGCGCTCGCGGAGTTCGCGTTCGGCGCGGGGCGCGGCACGCGCGACATGCTGATCCTGACGCTCGGGACGGGCGTCGGCGGCGGCGTCGTCACCGGCGGGCGCCTCTACCGCGCGTGGACCGAGCTCGGCCACATGGTGATCGTCGCGGACGGAGCGCCCTGCATGGGCGCGTGCTCCGGCCGCGGTCACCTCGAGTCGTACTGCTCGGGCCAGGCGGTCGACGTACTCGCGCGCGAGGTGCTCGGTCGCCCCGACGCAACGGCACACGACCTCGTGCGCGAGCGGCATCCCGCGCTCGAGAACGTCGGCCATCTGCTCGGTGTCGCGATCGGGTCGCTCGTCAACATCTTCGGGTCGACGCGCGTCGTGATCGGGGGCGGGTTCGGCGTCGCCGCGTTCGACCAGCTCGTGCCCGCGGCGCGTCGAAGCGTCCTGCGCGAAGCGCTCTCGCCGTCGGGGCAGGACCTCGAGATCGCGCCGGCCGAGCTTGACGAGCCCGGCGTGATCGGCGCCGCGCTCGTCGCGCTCCAGGGCGTGTAGCCGTGCCGCTCGCCGTCTGCGCGACGCCGATCGGGAACCTCGACGACGTGACGCTGCGCGTGCTCGCCGAGCTGCGCGAGGCGGACGTCGTCCTCGCAGAGGACACCCGTCACACGCGCGGCCTCCTCGAGCGCCACGGCATCCGGTCGCGACTGCTCTCCTACCACGAGCACAACGAGGCGTCCCGCGTCGCCGAGCTCCTGCCGCGGCTGGAGGCGGGCGAGCGGATCGCGCTCGTCAGCGACGCCGGCATGCCGGGCGTGTCCGATCCCGGGTCGCGGCTCGTGCGCGCGGCGCTCGACGCGGGTGTCGACGTGACGGTGCTTCCGGGCCCCTCCGCCGTCGAGACAGCGCTCGTCGCGAGCGGCCACGGGGGTGGGCGGTACGCGTTCGTCGGGTTCCTGCCGCGCAAGGCCGGGGAGCTCGACGCGCTGTGGCGCGAGACGGCGGAGTGGGAGGTCCCGGTGGTCGCGTTCGAATCGCCCCAGCGGCTGCCCGCGACGCTGCGCTCGCTCGCCGCGTTCGATGTCGCGCGCGAGGCGGCGGTCTGCCGCGAGCTGACGAAGCGGTTCGAGGAGGTCGTGCGCGGCAGCGCCGGCGAGCTGGCCGAGCGGTTCGCCGAGGCGCCGAAGGGTGAGATCACACTCGTCGTCACGCCGGGCGCGGCAGTGTCCAGCGCCGACGAGGCCCGCGCGGCCGTGGCGGAGCTGGTCGACGCGGGGACGCCGCGCCGCGTCGCGGCCGATGTCGTCGCCCGCCTGACGGACGCGTCGCGGAACGAGCTCTACCGCGGCTCTCTGTGACAACTTTGTAATCTCATTTGACAACAGCGGGCGCCCGCCCCTACCGTGAGCTCGTGCTCGCCGTTCAGACGAACGGCGGGGGAAAATCTCCAGCGAGGGTGGGAAGGCGGTTCTCAGTTGCGTCGTCTCATGCTCGCCTCGGTCCTCGCCGCGCTCGTACTCGTGCCCGCTGCACAGGCCTGGACGTGGCCTGCGTCCGGCCCCGTGCTCCAGCCGTTCCTCTTCGACCCGGCCCATCCGTACGCGGCCGGCCAGCATCGCGGCATCGTGGTCGGCGTCGATGCGGGCGCGGCGGTGCTCGCGCCCGCTGCCGGCGTCGTGACGTTCGCCGGCACCGTTCCGTCCTCCGGGAAGAGCGTCACGATCACGACGCCCGCCGGGCTCGCCGTGACGCTGACGCACCTCGGCGCGCTCGCCGTCGCGAAGAACGCCACGGTCGCGGAGGGCGACGTGGTCGCGACGGCGACCGCCACCGGCGACGCCGACTTCGCGCAGCCGTACGTGCACCTGAGTGTGCGGGTCGCGTCCGAGCCGCAGGGCTACCTCGACCCGCTGACGTTCCTGCCGCAGCGCGTCCCGCCGCCGCCTGCGCTCGTGCCCGCGCTCGTGCCTCCCGCGCCTGCCGAGCCCTTGCCCGCGAGCGCGCCTGCGCCCGCTGCGTCGGCGCCCGCTGCGTCCGCAGTGCCTGAGCCTGCGCCGCCGGCGCCGGCGCCTGCACTCG
>CAZDEX010000294.1:0-2796 GCA_964504405.1 uncultured Gaiellales bacterium
CGGGTTGCAGGCCTACACCGCGCTGCCGCTCGGGCCGCTCGGCGCGGACGATGCGTACCGGCTCGCCGTCGAGCGTCTGGGCGTCGGCGCGGGCGGCGGCGAGGGGGCGCGGGACCACGCTGTTTCGCTCGTCCAGCGCGCTGCCGGCAATCCGTTGTTCATCGAGCAACTCGCAGCAACCTTGTTCGAGTCGTCGGTCGCGGCCGCCGAAACCCTTCCGCCGACGATCCGCGGCCTGCTGGCGGCGCGACTCGACCGCCTGCCGGCGACCGAGCGGTCGACGCTGATCGACGCCGCGGTCGCAGGCAAGGTGTTCTGGCGCGGTGCGCTCGCGCGAATGCGACCCGACGCCGAACGACTCGGGGAGGTGCTCGCGGCCCTCGAGCGCCGCGACCTGATTCGGCGCGAGACGGTGTCGGCGATCGAGGGCGACCAGCAGTACGCGTTCACGCACGATCTGATCCGCGACGTCGCGTACGACCTCCTGCCGCGCGCCCAGCGGCAGGAGCGCCACCGCGAGGTTGCGCTCTTCCTCGAGCAGGCGACGGCGGAGATCGGCGAGGCGGGCGCCGCGCTCGCGCGGCACTGGCGGGATGCCGGAGACGCGTCGCGGGCGATCCAGTACTTCACGGCGGCCGCCGAGCAAGCGGAGCAGGGCTGGGCGAAGGATCGCGCCGTGACGTTCTACGCGGAGGCGCTGCGTCTCGCGGGCGACGACGTCGAGGAGAAGCGGCGGCTGCGGCGGCGGCTCGCGCTCGCGCAACAGGCGTCCCTCCACACGGTCGACGCGCGCGCGCTCGGGCTCCGGCCGGCCGAGCCGGCCTGACGCTAGGAGGGGAAGTCGGCAGGCGTCACGTCGCCCGCGATCTCGTGCAGGGCGTCAATCGTGTGCTTTCCGAGCATGCGGGAGTGCTCGCGCACCTGTTCCTCGTTCGGGGCCGCGTAGATGCAGTACGTGTGGACGGTGCCCTCGTCGTCGACGACGACGTGGCTGTGCTCCCACGTGATCTCCGGGAAGTGCTCATCGACGATCTCCCGGGACTCGCGGCCGAGGCCGGGCATCTGCTCCTCCCCCACCTGGAAGGTGCGCACGATCATGTACCGGGGCATTGCGCGAAAGTCTAACACCGTCGGCTCAGGCGGCTCCTACCGTGACGCGACGTATGAAGCCACGGCGCGCATCTGCGCGCGCGTCAACCTCGGATGCACCGGCATCACGCGGGCGAAGCTCTCCACCTGGGCCGCGGTGAGGCGCCCCGCGCCCAGATCGCCGCCCGCGACGGGCGTGTCGTGGCCGGTCAGCGTGTGGCAGCCCGAGCAGGCGCGCTGGAAGACCGCGCGCCCCGAGACGCCGTGGCCGCCGCACCCGCTGAGGAGCGCGAGCGCGAGGCCGAGCGTGGCGCCGCGGATCACTTCCCCGGCTTGCGGATGCGCATCCCGAGGAGCTCCGGCTCGCGAAGCTGCGCCCCGCACTCCTCGCAGTCGACGGCAAAGGTCGACGAGATCGGGGCGCTGCAGGCGGGGCAGCGGCGCAGCATCGGCCCGCCGCAGGAGCACGTCTCGGGCACCTCGGCCTCGAAGTCCTCGAACCAGCGCTGGGCGGCGCCGCAGGACACGCAGAACGCCGTCCAGTGGCCGAGCACGTTGCGCCGCTCCTCGCGGAGCCAATCGGCAGCCTTGCCCACCACCGCACACTAGCCGCGTCGTTACGATTCCCACGGCTTCACCCCTTCGACCACGAGGAGAACGAGTGGCGATCGCCCGCGTAGCCGAGCCCAGCGGCTCGCTGCAAGACGTCAAGGAGCAGGGCCTCGATCGCGAGGACCTCCTCCAGATCTACCGCAACATGCTCACGACGCGCGGCGTCGAGGAGCGCGGGCACATCCTGTACCGCCAGGGGAAGATCCCCGGCTCGTTCTACACGGGGCGCGGCAACGAGGCGTCGTCGGTCGGCGTCGCGACCGCGATGGGCGCCGACGACGTCGGCACCCCGCTCCACCGCGACATGGGTGTGCACGTCACGCGCGGCGTCGAGCCGTGGCGGATCTTCGCGCAGTACATGGGGCGCCAGGACGGCCCCACGCACGGGCGCGACGGCAATGTGCACATGGCGGACGAGCGGCTCGGGATGATCGCGATGGTCAGCCACCTCCCGGCGATGCTCCCTGTCGCCGTCGGCTGTGCGCTCGCGTTTCGCATCCGCGAGGAGCGGCGGGTCGCAGTCGGCTGGTCCGGTGAAGGTGCGATGGCGCGCGGCGACGCGCACGAGGGGATGAACTTCGCGGGCGTGCGCAAGCTCCCCGTCGTGTTCGTCTGCGACAACAACCAGTGGGCGTACTCGACGCCGTCGCACTTGGAATATGCCGTGGAGCATCTCGCGGATCGCGCGCAGGCGTACGGCTTCGACGGCGTCGTCGTCGACGGCACCGACGTGCTCGCGGTCTACCGCGAGGCGAAGGCGGCGATCGAGAAGGCGCGGAACGGCGGCGGCCCGACGCTGATCGAGTGCCAGACGCTCCGCATGGAAGGCCATGCGGTGCACGACGACGCGTTCTACGTCCCGAAGGAGCTCTTCGAGCGCTGGGCGGAGCGCGACCCGATCGAGCGCTACCGCACCTGGCTGCGCGAGAACGTCGACATGACCGACGACGAGGAGGACGAGATCGGCGGCTACGTGAAGAAGCTGCTGAACGACGCGCTGCAGCGCGCGGAGCAGTCGCCGCAGCCCGATCCGTCGACGCTGCTGGAGGGCGTGTACGCGACGCCCGAGGACCTCGACACGCCTCACCACAAGTA
>CAZDEX010000295.1:0-2779 GCA_964504405.1 uncultured Gaiellales bacterium
GGCGAACTTGATCGTGTCGTTCGGGTGCGCCCAGATCGCGTCGGCGAGGTCGACGCCGACCTTACCCTTCACGACGTCGAACGCGGCGACGACCTCGATGTCGCGGATGTGGTACCCGCCGAGGTCGACGTGCATCAGGCCGGGGACGAACTCGTCCGGCGCTGCATCCTTGTAATAGGTCAGCCCCTGCAGGAACGAGTTCGCGCAGTTGCCGACACCGATGATCGCGACACGGACCTTTTCCTGCTGCCGCTCGCGACCGTTGTCGTTCGATTCACCCATTGTGAGCCTCCATCAATTGCTTGCGGACGTGCAGGACCCGCTGGCCGACGGTGATCCAGGCCGTGCAGGCAAGGAGCACGAGCGACCAGGGGAGCACGCCCCACGGCGCGAGCACGAGCCCTGCTGTGATGACGACCACGCGCTCTGCGCGCGATCCGATGCCCACGTCGCCGCGGAGACCGAGGGCCTCCGCCTTGGCGCGGGTGTACGAGACGAGGAACGACCCGGCGACCGCGAGCACCGCGACCGCGACGAAGGTCGGGTGGTGGTGCTTGGCGAGCACGAACCCGATCGCCGTCAGCATGAAGCCCTCGCTGATCCGGTCGGTGGTCGAGTCGAGGAACGCGCCGAACGGCGTCGTCTTGCCGCCGGCGCGGGCGAGCGCGCCGTCGAGGATGTCGAGCAGCGAGCCGAGGACGAAGACGAGCGCGCCGAGCCAGTAGAAGAGGACCTCGTTGCGCCCCTCGAAGAGCACGAGCAGCGAGGCGGCCGCGCAGAGCAGGACGCCGCTCGTCGTCAGGGCGTTCGGCGTCACGCGCGTGCGGGTGAGACCGGTCACCGAGCGGGAGGCGAGGCTGCGGGCACCGGTCGTGTAGCCCTGCTTGATCGCGGCCGCTCTCGTCACGGCCGGGACCGTACCAGCGGTCTGCCGCTCGTCCCCTTGCGGGTCGACGGGCGGTCGGTTACGCCCGACGAGCGGCAAACGTCGTGCGGATGCGCTCGTTGTAGACGATCGCGAGGGCGATCAGCGCCACGCCGATCCCCGCCACGCAGTCGAGCCAGAAGTGATTGCCGGTCGCCATCACGGCGAACCAGACCCAGGCGGGCCAGACGGCCCAGAAGGCCTTTGCCCAGCGGTTGCGGCAGAGGCCGAAGAGCACGACCCCGATGATCAGCGCGTCGGCGGCGTGGAGGCTCGGCATCGCCGCGTACGGGTTCGCGGCCAGCCGGACGAGCCCGTCGCGGTGCTGGTTGACGAAGCCGATTCCGAGCAGGCGCGGCGGCGCGGTCGGCATGAAGACGTACCCGAGGAGGCCGATCAGGTTCGCGAGCAGGATGGTGTTCCGGAACCGCGTGAACGCGTCGTGGCGGCGGATGTAGACCCAGAGGACGGCGAGCCCGACGACCGTGAACTCCGAGTTCCAGTACGTCCACGACACTGCGGTCTCGAGCAGGTGCCGCTGGTCGACGAAGTTCTGGAACGTGAGCTCGTAGAGGCGGTGCGTGTAGTGCACCTCCAGGTTGAAGATCGCCTGGCCGTTCGCAAACGCCTTCGAGGGATTGCGATCGGCGAGCCCGCGCGCGAACTGGTACAGGATCGCGAAGCCGAACCAGATCCCCAGCTGGCGACCCAGATCCGACCAACCACGCGGCAAATGCCGGCGACCCGCTGCGACCATGCTGGACATATCGCCCGATTCTAGACGGCCCTCGAGAGGCTGCGGGTCCTCCGCGCCGGGCGACGGCCGCCGGCCGTAGGAGCGCTAGCCGCCGATGTAGGACATCTCGACCTTCTCGAGGCCCTCCGTGGCCGCCGAGCGCAGGTCGGAGTAGCGGTCGGCGCGACCGCCCCAGACGCCGCGGATCGCGGCTTCGAGCTCCCCGTCCGTCGCGCCCCCGCGGATCAGCGCCCGCAGGTCGTGGCCGCGGATCGCGAACAGGCAGGTGAACAGCTTTCCCTCTGCCGAGAGGCGCGCACGCGTGCAGTCGCCGCAGAACGGCTGGGTGACCGAGGCGATCACGCCGATCTCGCCCGCGCCGTCCCTGTAGCGCCAGCGCTGCGCGACCTCGCCGCGGTAGTTCGCCTCTGCGGGCTCGACGCCGAACGCGTCGTCGAGCAGCGCGACGATCTCCTTCGCGGGCACGACGTCGTCGAGGCGCCAGCCGTTCGTGTGACCGACGTCCATGTACTCGATGAAGCGCAACGTGTGGCCCTGATCGCGGAAGAAGCGCGCCATCGGGACGATCTGGTCCTCGTTCACGCCGCGCTTGATCACGGCGTTGACCTTCACGGGCAGACCCACGGCGGCCGCGGCCTCGATTCCCTCGAGGACACGCTCCACCGGGAAGTCGACGTCGTTGAGCGCGCGGAAGATCGCGTCGTCGAGCGCGTCGAGGCTCACGGTGATGCGCGTGAGCCCCGCTTCCGCAAGGAGACGCGCCTTCTGAGGGAGCAGCGAGCCGTTCGTAGTCAGAGTGAGGTCCACGCCGAGCTCGGCCAGTTGCGCGATCAGGCGCTCGAGGTCGCGCCGCACGAGCGGCTCGCCGCCCGTGATGCGGATCTTCTTCACGCCGGCATCGACGAACGTGCGCGCCACGCGCGTGATCTCCTCGAAGCTCAGGAGCTCGCGCCGCTCGAGAAAGCGGTGGTCGCGGCCGTAGACCTCCTTCGGCATGCAGTAGACGCAGCGGAAGTTGCAGCGGTCCGTGACGGAGATCCGGAGGTCCCGCAGCGGCCGACCGAAGGTGTCGAGCGCGTCCACCCTGGAAACGTAGC
>CAZDEX010000296.1:0-2765 GCA_964504405.1 uncultured Gaiellales bacterium
CGTCGTCGAGCCGCCCCTCGTCCTGATGGACGAGCCGCTCTCGAACCTCGATGCAAAGCTGCGCGTGCAGATGCGCGCGGAGATCGCGTCGCTGCAGAACCGCCTCGGGATCACGACCGTGTACGTCACGCACGACCAGTCGGAGGCGATGACGCTCGGCGACCGCGTCGCGGTGCTCGGCGACGGAAAGCTGCAGCAGTGCGACACGCCGCGGGAGCTCTACGCGCGGCCGTCGAACACGTTCGTGGCCGGGTTCATCGGCTCGCCCGCGATGAACCTCTGCACGCTCCGCTGCGCGAACGGTTCGGTCGAGCTCGGCGGCGTCGGCGTCCCCGTGCGCGGCGGCCACGGTCCCGAGGTCGTGATCGGCCTGCGGCCCGAGTCGCTCGAGCTCGCCGGCGAGGGCATCGCCGCGGAGGTCGAGGTGGTGGAGGAGATCGGCGCCGACTCGTACGTCTTCGCGGCGTCGGGCATCGGCCGCCTGGTCGCGCGCTGCGAGACCCGGAACGCGCCGGAGCGGGGCGCGCAGATCAGCCTGCGGCCGAAGGCCGGCGAAGCGCATCTGTTCGATCCGGCGACCGGTGAGCGGCTGCACTAGGGTCCCGGCATGAGCGCCGACGCGGTCCGCGTGAAGCCGCGCCTCCGAGGGGTCTTCCACGAGATCGCGTTCTTCACGTTCGTGGTGCTCGCGGTCCCGCTCGTCTGGAGCGCGCACGAGGGCAAGGCGCGCATCTCGGCTCTCGTCTTCGCAGTCTGCGTCGTCCTCTGCTTCGGCGCGAGCGCGCTCTACCACCGCCCGACGTGGCAACCGCGTGCGCGTTCGTGGCTCGCGCGCGCCGACCATGCAGGCATCTACCTCCTGATCGCCGGCACGTACACGCCGTTCGGCCTGCTCGTGATGTCGCGCAACTGGGCGATCCCCGTGCTGACGATCGTCTGGACGGGCTCGCTCGCCGCGATCCTGCTCAAGCTCTTCAAGCCGACCCTCTCGAAGAAGGTGTCGGCGGCGATCGGCCTCGGCCTCGGGTGGGTCGCGGTCGCCGCGATCACGCAGCTCCTCAAGCTGCCGTGGCCGGGGCTCATGCTGCTCCTGATCGGCGGGCTCGCGTACTCGGTGGGCGCGGTCGTCTACGCGCTCCGAAAGCCCGACCCGTTCCCGCGCGTGCTCGGCTACCACGAGGTCTTCCACCTGCTCACCCTCGTCGCGGTCGGCTGCCAGTACGCGGCGGTCGCCTTCTACGTGCTGCCGCGAGCGTAAATCGGCGGCAAACGGGCTACACTCCTCGTTGCAATTTGAGCGAGTAGTGAGATGGTGCCGGCTTGCACCTTTCTTGCCCGTTCACGTGAAGTTGGCAAGGAGGTGAAGAACAGAAATGGCAACCGGAACTGTCAAGTGGTTCAACGCGGACAAGGGGTACGGCTTCATCACTCCCGATGAAGGCGGCAAGGATCTCTTCGTCCACTTCAGCGCCATCCAGGGGAGCGGCTACCGCTCGCTGAACGAGGGCGCGAAGGTCGAGTACGAGGCGCAGCAGGGTGACAAGGGCCCGCAGGCGGCAAACGTCAACGTTCTCGGCTAGCAGCATCGGGCGGCGGGCTTCGTGCCCGCCGCCGTCATTCGCCGTCAGGAACGGAATCTCAGAGACACAGGGAGGAGGCAACCATCGCTCAAAAAGAAGACAAGGTCGAGATGACCGGGGAGATCGTCGAGGCGCTACGCAACGGGATGTTCCGGATCAAGCTCGACAACGGGCACGAGACCCTCGGGTACACCGCCGGCAAGATGCGCCGGTTCCGTATCCGCATGAACCCCGGCGACCGCGTGCGCATCGAGCTGTCGGCATACGACCTCGACCGCGGTCGCATCGTCTACCGGCTGCGGCCGGGTGACGAGCGTCCCGAGTAACGCGGTGAACAGCGAGGCGCTCGCCGCGCTCGAGCTGCCGGCGATAACGGAGCGGCTCGCGAATGCGACCGCGACCGAGCTCGGCGCCGGGCACGCGCGAGCCCTCACACCTTCAGCGGACCCCGCCGTCGTCGCGGCGCGTCAGGCGCTGACCGCGGAAGCGGTCGCGCTCTTCGACGCGGGCCACGACGTCCCGCTCGCGGGCGTGGCCGACCTTCGCGCCTCCGCGGAGCGCGCGAAACGCGAGGGGACGCTCGGCCCGGGTGAGCTGCGAGCGATCGGGCGGGCCGTTCGCGTCGGGCTCGAGGCGCGGCGCATCCTCGGCGAGCAGCGGGCGCTGGCGCCGCTGCTTCACGACTGCACCTCGAGCCTCGACCCGTCGCTTGCGGCGGTCGCCGACGAGATCGAGCGCTGCATCGAGGACGACGGGTCGGACGTGCGCGACACCGCCTCGCCGCTCCTTCGCAAGCTGCGCGCGGAGGTCCGCAACGGCGGAGCTCGGGTCCGCGACGAGCTCGCGCGCGTCGCACGCTCCTCCGACGTGCGCGACGCGCTGCAGGAGACGTTTCTCGCCGAGCGCGGTGGACGGCCCGTGCTCGCCGTGCGGGCATCGGCACGCGCAAAGGTGCCCGGCATCGTCCACGACACCTCGAGCACGGCGCAGACGCTGTTCGTCGAGCCGTTCTCCGTCGTCGAGCTGAACAACAAGCTTGCGGAAGCGGCGGCCGACGCGCGCGAGGAAGCCGAACGCATCCTGCGCGAGCTCTCGTCGTCCGTCGCAGCGCAGGCAGACGCGCTGCGGGCGCTCGTCGAGGTGCTCGCGGACGTCGACATCGTGCTCGCATCCGGGTCGCTCTCG
>CAZDEX010000297.1:0-2758 GCA_964504405.1 uncultured Gaiellales bacterium
AACTTGCGGTAGAACTGCCCCTCGACCGCCGAGACGTTGACGATGTGCTTGTCGCCTTCTGCTGCTCCGCGGTGCGGAGGGTGGCGACGCGTCTCGAGGCCTTCAGGTCGAAGCCCGTGCGCGCATTCAGGTCCTCGAAGCGCTGGCGGAGGGCGCGCCGGCGGACGAATCCGCTCGCCTGCGGCTCGATCCCGAGCAGCACGTTCTCGGCGACGGTCGCGCGCGGGACGAGCGCGATCTCCTGCGCGATCGTGGCGACGCCGGCGGCGAGCGCGTCGCGTGGCGACCCGAACCGCACGGGGTGCCCGTCGATCAGCAGCTCGCCCTCGTCCGGCGCGTGCACGCCGGCGACGACCTTGGCGAGCGTCGACTTGCCGGCGCCGTTCTCGCCGACGAGCCCGTGCACACGGCCCGCCTCGAGCTCGAGCGTTGCGTCGACAACGGCCTGGACGCCGCCGAAGCTCTTCGACACGCCGCGCACGGCAAGGAGCACGCCGTCGCTCACGCCTCTTCCATCCCGTACACCTCGCGCGCGGTCTCCGAGTCGACGTGCCGGTTCCGCACGTCGCGACGCACTTCCGCGTGATCCCGCTCGCGCGGATCGCCGAACCCTCCCCCGCCGCCCGACATCGTCCGGACGACGTCGCCCGCCTTGAGCGGCAGCCGGCTCGCCTTGAGCAGCCGGCGCTCGTCACCGCGGCCCGGGTTGATGACGACGATCGGCGGTGTCGCGTCGTCCCCGCCGAACAGCCCCCATGCAGGCGTCTTCGCCCGCTCGAACCAGAGGAAGAGGTGGGCGTCGGCGTCGAGCGTGTACTCGCGCACGACACCGTTGCCGCCGCGCCAGCGTCCGGCGCCGCCTGACCCGGCACGGAAGCCGTAGTGCGTGAGCCGCATCGGGTACTTCGTCTCCAAGACCTCGATCGGCAAGTCCTTGAGCGAGCCGTTGACGTTGTTGATCAGGCCGTCCTCGCCGTCCGAGCCCTGCCACGCCCCCCAGCCGCCCACGGTCGGCTCGAGATCGAACCAGGGCCGGTTCGCATTCCGCGGGTCGACACCCGCGAGGCCGATGATCATCGAGTCGCCGTAGCTTGCTCCGGCCGCCTGCTCGGGCACCACGTCCGCGAGCGCCTTGACGACGAGGTCGATCAGCAGCCCGAGCGGCGTGAAGTACCACTGGCACGGATACGGCTCCTCGGCGCCAAGCAGCGAACCGCGCCGCACCTTCACCTCGAGCGGGCGGAACGCGCCGCCGTTCGGCGGATTGTCGGGGTTGATCAGCAGCTTGTAGGCGACCCGGCAGGCGGAGATCGCCTGGGCCTCGCCGCAGTTCACCGGTCCGAGACGCGCGTCGTCGCTCTCCGTCAGGTCGATCGTCATCCCGTCGCCGCGGATCTCGACAGCCAGGCGCACCCACACCGGGTCGGGGCTGTTGCCGTCGTCGTCGATGCAGCCCTCGGCCCGGTAGACGCCGTCCGGGATCGCTGCGACCGCGGCGCGCTCGAGCCGTTCCGTCTGCGCGAAGATCTCGTCACGCGCCGCCGCGATCGTGTCGCGGCCGTACTTGGCGAGGATCGCCTCCAGGCGCCGCTGCCCCGTCCGGACGCATGCGATCTGGGCGCCGAGGTCGCCGATCGCCGGGTAGCCGAAGCGGCTGTTGCGACCGAGCAGGTCGGTGACGTCGCGGCGCTGGACGCCGCCCTCGACGACCTTGGTCGGCCCGAGACGGATGCCCTCCTGGAATATCTCGGTGGAGTCCATCGGACCGCCCGGATCCTTCGCGCCGACATCGAGCCAGTGCGCACGGCACGCGGCGAAGCCCGACAGCTCGTCGTCCACGAAGATCGGCCCGAAGACCGTGATGTCGTTCAGGTGCGTACCCGTCATGTACGAGTCGTTCATGATCCAGACGTCTCCCGGCAGCCACGCCTCGCGGCCGTACATCTCCTCGGTGATCCGCGTGCAGATCTCGAGGTTGCCGAGGAAGATCGGCAGGCCGGCCGACTGGCCGAGGATGCGGTGGTCTGCGTCGAGGAGCGCGACGGAGCAGTCCTTCATCTCGTAGATCACCGGCGTGTAGGCAGAGCGGATCAGCGTCGCGTTCATCTCGTCCGCGGCGGCTGTGAACGCGCTGCGGGTGATCTCCGTCGTGATCGGGTCGAGCGTGCGGACGGTGCTCATGCCTCCTCCTGGCCGATCGCGATGACAAGGGTGCCGAGGTCGTCGACCCGCAGCGTCGAGTCCGGCGGGACGACGGTCGTGGCGGTCGCCTCGACGACGACGGCCGGGCCGGCGAGCTCCGTGCCCGGCGCGAGGTCGTCGCGGCGGACGACGCGCGCCTGCCGCTCGCTGCGGCCGTGCGCGGCCGAGATCGCCGAGCCCGGTCGAGCGTACGGCGACGAGCTCGACGGGCGCTCCCGGGTTCGCGTGGCCGAATCGCTGCTCGTGCGCCTCGTCGAAGCGCCCCGAGAGGGCTGCGGCGAAGTCTTCGTCGCGCGGCTCGGCGGCGCTCGGCACGGGGATCGTCAGCGTGTACTCCTGGCCGACGTAGCGCACGTCGATCGCGTGCTCGACGCGCCCCTGCGACCGCTCGATGCCCTCCGCCTCGAGTGCGGCGAACGCCTCCGCCTCCTGCTCCTCGAGCAGCCGGGCGAGGTCGTCGCGGTCGACGTCGACCCGCGGCAGGAAGTACGCGCGCGCGAAGTCCTTGCGGATCTCCGTCTCCAGCATCCCCCAGGCGGAGAAGGCGCCCGGGAAC
>CAZDEX010000298.1:0-2755 GCA_964504405.1 uncultured Gaiellales bacterium
GTACATCGGCGGCATCGACCACGCGAAGGGGCACCTGCTCTACTCGCGCTTCTTCGTGAAGGTGCTGAACGACCTGGGCCTGCTCGGGATCCGCGAGCCGTTCGCGCGCCTCTTCCACCAGGGTTGGGTGCAGCAGGACGGCAAGCGCATGTCGAAGTCGCAGGGCGGTGTCAACCCGAACGACCTGATCGACCGCTTCGGCGCCGACTCCGTGCGCATCTACATCCTCACGCGCGGGCCCGCCGACCAGAACATCGAGTGGTCGCCCGACGGCATTCCTGCGACGCGCCGCTTCATCGGCCGCCTCTGGCGCCTCGTGCACGACGCGGCCTCCCGGCCGGCGTCGCCCGACGGCGTCGACACGCCGCTCGCGCGCAAGGTGCACGAGACGATCGCGCGCGTCACCGACGACATCGACCGCCGCTTCGTGTTCAACACGCCCGTCGCCGCGGTGATGGAGCTGCTGAACGAGCTGACGCGCACCCCGGACGATCCGGCGGCGCGCTTCGCCGCGGAGACCGCCGTCTCACTGCTGCAGCCGTATGCGCCGCACGTCACCGCCGAGCTCTGGGAGGCGCTGGGGCACTCGCGCTTGTGGGAGGCGCCGTGGCCGAGCTACGACGAGTCGATGCTGCAGCGGGAAACGGTTCAGCTCGTCGTGCAGGTGAACGGCAAGGTGCGCGACAAACTCGAGGTTCCGGCCGGGCTGCCGGAGGAGGAGCTGATCGCGCGAGCGCGCGCGTCCGAGAAGGTGCAGTCGCATCTGAACGGCGGCGAGCCGAAAGCGTTCGTCGTGCCGGACAAGCTCGTCAACCTCGTGGTCTAGCCGCCCTTGACATCCGTACCTGGGTACGGGTTAACAATGAGGCGGTGAGAGTCGGCGAGGTCGCCCAGCGCGCGGGGGTGAACGTGGAGACGTTGCGCTACTACGAGCGCCGCGGGCTGCTGCCGGAGCCCGCGCGCACGCCGAGCGGCCACCGTCGCTACGACGAGGAAGACCGTCCGCTTCATCCGGGCGGTCAAGGAAGCGCAGGGCCTCGGCTTCACGCTCGCCGAGAACGAGGAGTACCTGCGCGTCGCGCGCCGCGGCGACGTCGCCGCGTCGGAAGCGCTGCGCGTGCGGATGGCGTCGAAGCTCGACGAGATCGACGCGCGGCTTGCCGGATTGCGGCGCGTGCGCGAGGACCTCGCGCGTGTCGTCGGCTGCGCGTGCGACTCGCTCGACCACTGCACGTGCGGCGCGGCCTACCTGGCGCGGCGTGGTCGCGAGCCCGTCGCGCGCTCGCTGCTCCACGTGACGAACGGCGAAAGCGCCGGCAACACGCTGCGGGGCACCGCGCTCGGCGGCGCGGTGCTCTCGTGGCAGGACGTGCTGCACGAAGGGCCGGTGCCCGCGGTCTCGCGTGCGTCGCTGCGCACCGCCCGTCCGCGGTTCCTCGCCGCGTGCGGGTGGGGGAGTGCGCGTGCGATCGGCGCCGAGCTCGAGCGGCGCGACAGCCAGCTCCTTGCAGCGCTGCAGGAGGGCGTGCACGTCGTGTTCTGGTTCGAGCACGACCTGTACGACCAACTGCAGCTGCTCGACGCCCTCGCGCTCGTCGCCGACAGTGGAGTCGCCGTCGGGTCGCTCGAGCTGATCGTCGTCGACTCGTTCCCGGGCCGGCCCGCGTTACGCGGGCTCGGCGAGCTCGAGGCGGACGAGCTCGAGACGCTGTGGGCCTCGCGTGTGCGTGCGACGCCGTCGCTCGTCGCCACGGCGGCGGAGGTGTGGGACGCCGTGCGCGCGCCGACACCGATCGCGCTCGCCGAGGCGTCGGGGCGCCCGCTGGATGATCTGCCGTTCGTCCCCGCTGCGCTCCGCCGGCTGCTCGCGGAGCTGCCGGGAGCGCGTGACGGGCTGTCGGGAACGGAGCGGCGGGCGCTGCGTGCAATCGCGGAGGGCGCGGCGACGCCGTTTGCCGTCTTCGCCGCCGCGCAGGACGCGGAGGAAGCGCCGTTCCTCGGCGACGCGTGGTTCTTCCGCGCGCTCTCACACCTCGGCTCGGGCGACTCACGCCTTTCGTCGAGCTTGAGTCCGGTGATGCGGTGCCCGCGGCGCCTCCGCTCGGGGACGCGCACGAGTACGGCCGGCTGCGCCTGCGGGCCACCGAGGTCGGCGGGCGCGTGCTCGACGGCGACCAGGACGCAGTCGAGCTGCTGGGGATCGACCGCTGGGTCGGCGGCACGCACCTCGTTCCCGGCGCGGTCTGGCGCTGGGACGGCGCCGCGCTCGTCGTGCCGTTCGCCTGAGAAGTTCCACTTTCGTTGCGAACGCGTGTCCCACGCGTGACGGATTGTTCGCCACCGTTGCGGGATGCGTCCTTTCACGCTCGGCGTCGGCGGACGGCGGCTTGTCGCCGTCGTGCTGCTCGTGCTCGTCGTGCTCGTCGTCGCGTGGCGCCGCTCGAGCGCCCCGGGCTCCGCGGCGCCGCTCCGGGTCGCTCCGGTCGCGCCGCGTGCGCCGGCGCGCGTCGCCGACAAGCGGCTCGTCGTCGACGTCGTCGGCGCGGTGCGCCGGCCCGGGCTCGTGCGCCTGCTCGGCGGCTCGCGCGTTGCCGACGCGGTCGCGGCGGCGGGCGGCCTCACGCGTCGCGCGGAGCGGAGTGGGGTGAACTTCGCGGCGCCCATCGCCGACGGCCAGCAGGTCGTCGTGCCGCTGCGTGGCGCGGCAGCGGCGGGTGGGGGAGGGGGCGCGGGGGCGACCGGCGGGCCCGGCGCG
>CAZDEX010000299.1:0-2743 GCA_964504405.1 uncultured Gaiellales bacterium
GCGCCGACGGCACGTGGCTGACGACGCGCCGCATCGACGGCCAGTTCCCGAACTATCGCCAGCTGCTGCCGGAGCAGTTCGAGCACGAGCTGCTCCTCCCCCGCGAAGAGCTGCTCGAGGTCGTGCGCCGCGTCTCGCTGATGGCGCAGCGGAACTCGCCGATCCGCATTCGCTTTGCCGAGGGCGAGGCGACCGTGTCGGCGATCACGCAGGACGTCGGCGAAGCGCGCGAGTCTCTGCCGGCGCCGTACAACGGCGACGCGATGGAGATCGGCTTCAACGCGGAGTTCCTGCGCGACGGCCTCGACTCCGTCGACTCGGACTCGATCAAGTTCAAGCTGATCAGCCCGCTGCGGCCGGCCGTGCTCGAAGGCGAGTCCGACGACTACGTGTACCTGATCATGCCGATCAGGCTTGCTGGGTAAAAGGCAATACCGCACTGAAGCTCGATCACGTTCGGCTTCGTAACTACCGCTCGTACGCGTCGCTCGAGCTGCCGCTCGCGTCCGGGATCGTGCTCGTCGTCGGCCGAAACGGCGTGGGCAAGACGAACCTGCTCGAGTCGCTGCACGTTGCGACGCAGGGCTTTTCGCCGCGCACACGCCAGGACACGCAGCTGATCCGCTTCGGTGAGACCGCCGGCCGCATCGTCGCGGAGGGACTACGCACCGAGATCTCGATCACGCTGCGCGAGGGACAGGCAAAGGAAGCGCGGGTCAACGGCGCGCGCCTTCCGTCCGCCGAGTCGCTCCGACGCGAGTACGCGACGCTCGTCTTCACGCCGGACCGTCTCGCCGTCGTCAAAGGCGGTCCTACTGCGCGCCGCGCGTACTTCGACCGGGTGATCGGCCGCCTGTTTCCCGCCCGCGCCGGCGTGCCGCAGGACTACCTCGCAGCACTCGCGCAGCGCAACGCGGCGCTGCGGCGCGTGCAGTTCGGCGCGTCGGACAGAGCCGCTGTCGAACCGTGGACGGAGCAGGTTGCGCAGCTCGGCACGCAACTCGTCGAGCAGCGCTGCACGACGTTGCACGCTCTCGCAGCGGGCTTTGCCGCGCGTGCCGAGGAGCTCGGGCTGCCGGATGCATCGCTCGGCTACGACGCGGAGCCACCGACCGTCGAGCAGCTCGAGCAACGCCTGACGCGCGACCTCGAACGCGGGACCACCGGCGTCGGACCGCACCTCGACGACGTTCGCATCGCGAGCGGCGAGCGCGACCTCCGCCAGTTCGGCTCACAGGGCGAGCAGCGTCTCGCCGTCCTCTCGCTGCTGCTCGCAGAGGCCGAGCTCCTACCGACGCCGCCGCTGCTCCTGCTCGACGACGTGCTCTCGGAGCTCGATCCTGGCCGGCGTGAGGTGCTCGCCAACCGTGTCGCGGGCATGGGGCAGACGATGATCACCGCGACGCACCGCTCGTCGTTGCCGATCGACCCCGCGCAGATCGTGGAGGTGGAACCTGGAACCGCTTGGTCCTGAGATTCGGAAGGAGCTCTCGCAGTTCGGGCCGCAGGCGGGCATGGCGGAGGTGCTCGAGCGCTGGATCGATGCGGTCGGTTCGGACATCGCGCGCAACGCGTGGCCGGCGCGCATCGCGCGCGACGGCACCGTGCACGTCAACACCGCCGATTCGGTGTGGGCGTTCGAGCTCGGGCATCGCGCGACGGAGATCGCTGCAAAGCTCGGCGCGAGCGCCGTCCGGTTTGCGCCGGGACCACTGCCGGAGCCGGACGAGGCGGTTTCGGAACGCACCGTCGAGAGGACGCCGCAGGACGAGGAGCGCGCCCGCGCGATCGCGTCGTCGATCACCGACGAAAAGCTGCGCGAAAGTGTGCAAAAAGCGGTGTCTTTTGGCCTCGCACGGGGGCGCGACGACACCGCGATCTGATACACTTTTCGTGCCTCGCAAAACCCGCGTTTTGCAGGCATTTCTTCATTATGGCGAAGACCCAGGCAAAGGCCGGCTACTCGGCCAAGGACATCACCGTGCTCGAAGGCCTCGAGCCCGTCCGCCTGCGGCCCGGCATGTACATCGGCTCGACCGGCATCAGGGGCCTTCACCACCTGATCACCGAGCTGCTCGACAACGCCGTCGACGAGGCGCTCGCGGGCTACAACGACGAGGTCCAGATCACGATCCATCCGGACAACTCGGTCACCGTGCGCGACCGCGGCCGCGGCATCCCCGTCGACCTGATCCCGGAGACGGGGCTGTCCGCGCTCGAGGTCGTGCTGACGAAGCTGCACGCCGGCGGCAAGTTCGGCGGCGAGGGCTACAAGGTGTCGGGCGGCCTGCACGGCGTCGGCCTGTCGGTCGTGAACGCGCTCTCCGAATGGCTCGTCGCCGAGGTCGAGCGCGACGGCAAGGTTCACCGTCAGGAGTTCGCGCGCGGCGTGCCGCAGGGCCCCGTCCAGATCGTCGGCGAGTCGAAGGAGACCGGCACCACGATCTCGTTCCTCGCCGACGCGGAGATCTTCGAGGAGACGGTGTACGACGCCGCCACGCTTCTCTCACGCTTCCGCGAGACGGCTTTCCTCACGAAGGGCTTCAAGGTTGGCTTCGCCGACGAGCGCGCGGACGCCGCTGCGCCTGTCGAGTTCCACTACGAAGGCGGCATCAAGGACTTCGTCGGCTACATCAACGAGTCGAAGGACGCCGTGCACCGGCACATCGTCTACTTCGAGAACTCGAGCGAGCAGGGCGAGGTCGAGGTGGCGATGCAGTGGAACACCTCGTACCAGGAGTCG
>CAZDEX010000300.1:0-2736 GCA_964504405.1 uncultured Gaiellales bacterium
GTCGAGCTCGACGGGCTGACCAAGCACTTCGCGGTCAGGCAGGGCGTGTTCGCGCGCGGCAAGGCGGTCGTGCACGCAGTCGAAGACGTGTCGCTGACCGTCCGGCGTGGCGAGACGCTGGGCATCGTCGGCGAGTCCGGGTGCGGCAAGTCGACGCTGGCGCGGCTCATGCTGCGTCTGCTCGATCCGACCTCCGGAAGGATCCGCTTCGACGGGCAGGACATCACGAAGCTGTCGCAGCGCGACCTGCGACCGTTGCGGCGCGAGATGCAGATGATCTTCCAGGATCCGTACTCGTCGCTGAACCCGCGCAAGACGGTCGGGCAGATCGTCGGCACGCCGTTCGCGATCCACGGGCAGAAGCAGGCGAAGACGCGCGCGCGCGAGCTGCTCGAGACGGTCGGTCTGAGCCCCGAGCACTACAACCGCTACCCGCACGAGTTCTCAGGCGGCCAGCGGCAGCGCGTCGGCGTCGCGCGCGCGCTGGCGTTGAACCCGAAGCTGATCGTCTGCGACGAGCCCGTCTCGGCGCTCGACGTGTCGATCCAGGCGCAGATCTTGAACCTGCTCCGCAACCTGCAGAAGGACTTCGACCTCACCTACGTCTTCATCTCGCACGATCTGTCGGTGATCCGGCAGATCGCCGACCGGATCGCGGTCATGTACCTCGGCAGGGTCGTCGAGTTCGGCGAGAGCGAGTCGATCTACGAGCACCCGAAGCACCCGTACACCGCGGCGCTGCTATCGGCGGTGCCGCGCGCGACGACCGGCGGCCGTCAGCGCATCGTGCTGGGCGGCGACGTGCCCTCGCCGGTCGACCCGCCGTCCGCGTGCGTGTTCCACCCACGCTGCCCGCGCTTCCACGAGGGGCATTGCGATGTCGAGACGCCGCACCTGCGGGAGCTCGGCCCGCACCAGTTCGCGGCGTGCCATTACCCGCTCGAGAAGTGGCCGATGACCGACGACGAGATCCGGCAGGCCGAAGGCGCCGTCCGCGAGGACAAGCCGCACCTCGAGGGCGCGGCGACCGAGCACTAGCGTCAATCAGCCGGCTTTCACCCGGGCTCAGCGTGACAGCCTGCGGTCGAGGAGCGCGACCACGGCCACGAGGGCGGCGAAGCCGCCGAGCAGGATCAGCCACGTGCCGAGGGTGTTCGGCCGGGAGCCGGGCGCGAAGCCGGCCGGTGAGAAGTTCGACTCGGTGACGTAGCTCGACCCGTGCCCCTCGTGCACGTAGGCGACGCGCCAGCCGAGCACCGGCAGCTTGTCGAACCGGAACGCGAACAGGACGTTCGGCTGCAGCGATGAGACGAAGCCGACGGTCGTGCGCCCGGCGAACGCGACGGTCGCGCCGGCGCTCGTCGCGTCGGCTCCCGTGAGCGGCAGGTCGCGGCCGCTCGTCCAGTCCTGCTGCGAGTAGTGCTCGCGCAGCTTCGGCGTGAGGAGCGCGAAGGCCCGGTCGAGACGGCGGCGGCCGGCGAGGTCGCTGACGAACTCGACGGCGCGCGGACGGACGGCCGCCGCCGCCCGGTCGGCGGCGCGCTGCTCGGCCACGTCCGACGGCGAGAGCGGAACGGCAGGGCGCGGTTGCGGGGCGAACGGCGCCGCGCGCGTCGACCCGCCGTGACTCGGAAGCAGCGCGTTCAGGAGAAGGACGCCGCCGACGGCGACGAGCGCGGCGCCCGCCCATAGGAGGCGCCGCCACTTCCGCGGCGAGGACCGGAACGACAAAGCGAGATCATGGTTGCACTTTGGGCGCCGAACGACACTGAATAGAGGAATGGGAGACGCCGATCTCCGTTCGGACCGCTACTGCCGATGCTCGCGATCGACGCGGGGACCGCGATCTACGTCGAGACGGTGTTCGGTCTGCAGGGGCTCGGCGCGATGTCGGTGCGGGCGCTCTCCGGCGGGGCGGGCGGATACGACCTGCCGCTGATCGTCGCGATCGTGACGGTGGTGGGCGCCTTCGTCGTGCTGTTGAACGTGGCCTCGGATGTCGCCGGCGCATGGCTCGACCCGCGCATCCGCAGCCGGAGCGCGAGCGGCCTGATCCCGCTCCCGCGATCGGTCGAGCAACGACCGCGCGTGCGGCTCGCGCTCAACCTCGCCGTGGCGGCGGCCCTCGTCGCGCTCGTCGCGGTCGTGATCTCGTCGAAGCCGGAGAAGAAGAACGGCACCGTCACGCTCGGGACGCCGGTGCGCACGCGCAAGGTCGACTGGCACGACTACTTCCGCATGTTCGCGAACGTGCCGCAAAAGGGACAGTCGGGCACGGTCGGGCTCGAGGGGACCATCGAGGTCGACACGAAGTCTGTCGAGATCGGGCCGACGGGATGGCGCGTCCACGCGCGGATGTTCAACTCGAGCCCGCTGCGCCTGCGGGTCGTCCCGCTGTCGCCGGCGGGGGCGGCGTACTACCCGATCGTCCCGATGTCGCTCGTCGTCCAGGCAGACAACGGAGGGGGCGTCAAGCGGCTCGAGCCGCTCACCGCCACGGAGATCGAGCCGCCCCTCCCCCAGATCCTGGGCTCGCAGCAGAGGTGGGACGGAACGTTCGCGGGGAGCGGCGTCGTGAAGAAGGGGCAGCTCTTCTACGTCGGCTTCGGGCAGTTCTTCTACGCCGACTCGCCCGTGCAGACACAGGCGTTCTCGGTCGTGTCCCGCCTCTCGGCGAAGGGCTAGAGGGTCCACGGACACGCGCACCTGCGCGATCAGGAACCGGTAGACGGCAAG
>CAZDEX010000301.1:0-2719 GCA_964504405.1 uncultured Gaiellales bacterium
AGGAGCTGATCCGGCAGGGACGGCTGCGGCCGCTCACCGACCCGCGCGCGCTCGACCTGCACAAGCGCGAGCGCGGCCCGGACGCGCGCGTGCGGCGCGACCCGCAGCTGATGCTCGACCTGCTGCTCAGCGCGCTCGACTGACGGTTGTGCCCGCCGAAACGCGATCTAGCTTCGAAGAGGTGTCTGACACCACTTCGACCTGTCGCCGCGATCCGTGCCCGCGACAGGTGTCAGACACCCCCCTTGAAGCGGCGCTACGCCGCTGCGAGCGCGGCGAGCAGATCGTTGCCGTAGCGCTCGAGCTTCGCCGGGCCGACGCCCGAGATCTGCGCGAGCTCACCGAGTGACGACGGACGCTGCTCCGCAATGGCGTGCAGCACCGCGTCGTGGAAGACGACGTACGGCGGCACGCCGTCGACCTTTGCGCGCTCGAGCCGCCATTCGCGCAACCGCTGCGCGTCGGGCGTCCACTCGCGCTTCGCACTCGGCGCCGAACCGCCGCGCGCGACGCCGAGCTCCTCGAGGAACCGCGAGCGCTTGCCCGACCACGTGAGCCAGAGCACGCGCTTCGCGCGCGTCATCCCCACGTAGAGGAGCCGCCGTTCCTCGGCGATCTCGTCCGGCATGCGCGCCTGCTTCGAGGGCAGCTCCCGCTCTTCGAGCCGGGGGATGAAGACCGCGTCGAACTCGAGCCCCTTCGCACGGTGCAGGGTGAGCAGGTTGACGCCGTGCGCGCCGTCGCCGCCGGGCGCGAACCGCTCGCGCAGGTGGGCGACGAACGACGCGGCGTCGCCGTCGAACGCGGAGGCGAGCTGGACGAGGCGGGCGAGGTCGGTCTGGCGCGTCTGCTCGCGCTCGCCGAGCTTGTCCGGCAGGCGCTCGAGCCAGCCTGCGTCGAGCGCCGCGGCGCGCACGGCGTCCGCAGCCGGCTCGGCGGAGCGCTCCAGCCGCCGCGCGAGACGGCGCGCAGCGTCGCGCTCGAGGAGCGAGGCCCCCTGGAACGGGATCCCCGCGTCGTGCAGCAGCTCTTCGAAGTCGGTCAGCCGCGCGTTCGTGCGCGCGAGGATCGCGACCTCTTCGAGCGGCGCGCCGTGCTCGCGAATCGCGGCCACGATCGCGCGTCCTTCGTCCTCGGGCGTCGGATAGGGGGCGACGACCGGTGCCGGCCCGTCGTCGCGCACGGCGCGCAGCGTCTTCTCGGCGCCGCCGAGGTTCGGCACGAGCTTGTTCGCGAGCTCGAGCACCTGCGGCGTCGAGCGGTAGTTCTCCTCGAGCCGCACGACGACGGCGTGCGGGAAGCGGTCGGGCATCCCGAGCAGGTAGTCCGGGCTCGCGCCGGTGAAGCCGTAGATCGACTGGTAGTCGTCGCCGACGCAGCAGAGGTCGTCGCGGTCCCCGAGCCACAGGTCGAGCAGCGTCTGCTGGAGCAGGTTCACGTCCTGCACCTCGTCGACCGTGAACGCGCGGTACTGCGCGCGGAAGGTGTCGCGCGCAGTCGCGCTTTCCTCGAACAGGCGCACCGTGAGCTCGAGGAGGTCCTCGAAGTCGACGAGCCCCTCGTCCGCCTTCCGCTGCTCGTACGTGCGGTAGACCCGCGACATGAGGTCGACGGGGATCGGCGGCTCGTGCCCGCCGACCTCGCGCGCGTAGTCGGCTGCGGAGATGCGGCGGTTCTTCGCCCACTCGATCTCGGTCGCGAGGTCGCCCGCCGGGCGGAACTTGAACGGTGCGGGAAGCGAGTTCGCGATCTGCCGGAGGGCGAGCGCCTTCGACGGGAGGATGCGCCCGACGGCGTCCGGTGCGAAGTGCCGCAGCTGGCGGAGCGCCGCCGAGTGGAACGTGGACGCGCGCACCCCCGAGACGCCGAGCGCCGCGAGGCGTTGCTTCAGCTCGTTCGCCGCCTTGTCGGTGAACGTCACCGCCATCACCTGGTTCGCAGCGAACGCGCCGCTCGCAACCTGCTGCGCCACACGGCGCGTGATCGTCGTCGTCTTGCCGGATCCGGCGCCTGCGAGGATGCACACCGGCCCGCGCACGGCCTCGGCCGCGCGCCGCTGCTCGGGGTCCAGGCCGTCGAGCGGGTCCACCTGGTCACGGTATCCGCAGCGCAGGACCGCATTCGTCAAGAAAGTCGAACAACGGTGCGTGAATCTGATTCGGCGCAGCCGAACCAGATTCAAGGGCTTCGCCCTTGCTGCACGAGCCCGAAACTCAGGAACCTGGTTCGCAAAAACCGCGAATCAGGTTCTTTCTATGTATGGGAGGCGGCTGGAGTCCAGCTCAGTGCAAGGTGTCTTCCAGAACCGCTTCGCGCCCCGTGCGCACGGGCTCGCGAACCATCGAACCGAGCTTGGCGACGACGCCGAGCGTGTCGCCCTCCTCGACGAGCCGCTCGAGCTCGGCGAGCGACTCCTCGAGCCAGGCGGCGTCGATCTGCGGGCGGGCCGCACGCATGATCTTCGGGTGCGACGTCGGGCCGACGGTCTCGCCCTCGTTCCAGAGCACCTCGTGAATCTTCTCGCCGGCCTTCGCACCGGTGAAGACGATCGGGATCTGGTCCTCCGTGTGACCGGAGAGGCGGATCATCTGCTTCGCCAGATCGAGGATCTTCACGGGCTCGCCCATGTCGAGCACGTAGACCTGCCCGCGCCCGCCCATCGCACCCGCCTGCACGACGAGCGACGCCGCCTCGGGGATCGTCATGAAGAAGCGCGTCA
>CAZDEX010000302.1:0-2703 GCA_964504405.1 uncultured Gaiellales bacterium
TGGACGAGCCGCTCTCGAACCTCGACGCGAAGCTGCGCGTGCAGATGCGCGCCGAGATCTCGCGCATTCAGCGCCAGCTCGCAGTCACGACCGTGTACGTCACGCACGACCAGGTCGAAGCGATGACGATGGGCGACCGCGTCGCGGTGATGCGCAAGGGCGTGCTTCAGCAGTTCGACGCGCCGCAGCATCTGTACGACCGGCCGGCGAACCTCTTCGTGGCAAGCTTCATCGGCAGCCCGGCGATGAACATGCTCGAGGGCAAGCTCGAGCGGCAGGGCGACCAGCTCGTGTGTCGCATCGGCACTGCGGCCCTCACGCTGCCGAGCGAGCTGCTCGCGTCACGCCCGTCGCTGGCGCAGAACGCGGGCAGGACGATCGCCGTCGGCATCCGGCCGGAGGCACTGAAGGAGCCGGGCGGCCGGGAAGGCGGCGACGGAGGACGGCTGCGCGGCCGCGTCATCGCGGTCGAGGCGCTCGGCCCCGAGCAGCTCGCGCACATCGAGATCGAGGCACGGCCGGTGCTCGTCGACCATGTGGTGGAGGGCCTCGTCGACGAAGAACAGGCCGCGGACCTCGCGGAGATCATCAGCGAGGGGCACGCGACCGTCGTCGCGCGCCTCGATGCATCCGCGCGCGTGCGCGCCGACGACGAGATCGAGCTGGCGGTCGACCTCCGCCGTCTCCACTTCTTCGATCTCGACAGCGGCGAAGCGATCGGCGCTTGAGGCGCCTGTAGGCACTCTGGTCGCGTGCGTCTGACCCTTCTCGACGGCTCGAGTTTCGTGGTGTGCGACCAGCGCGGCGACCTGGACGGCGTCGCCGCGGCGTCGGGATTCTTCGCCGCGGACACGCGCTTCCTCTCGCGGTCCGTGCTGACGATCGACGGCGACCGTGGCGAGCCCGTCGCGTTCGAGCAGGGCGCTCCGCACGTCGCCGTCTTCGACCTGAAGTGGGACAGCGGACTGACGGCGCGGCGCGAGCTGTTCGTCGGCCGCGGGCTCGAGGAGGCGGTCACCGTTTCGAACCGCTCCGAGCGGGAGGTCGAAGCCGTGCTCACGCTCGAGCTCGCTTCCGACTTCGCCGACATCTTCGCGGTCAAGCGGGTCGAGGACCTCGGCGCGCCCGGCGTCTCCGAGCTCGCGCCATCGCGGCCGGAGCAGTGGAAGGACGCGGGCACCGTCGAGTTCGCCGACGAAGGCTTTCCCGCCCGGACGCTGGTGCATCTCGCGCCTTCGCCCGACGACGCCGAGGGCGCAGCGGCGAGCTACCGGTTGCAGCTCGGTCCCGGTGAGAGCTGGCAGCTCGTCGTCGGCGTGCAGTGGCTGCTGAACGGGACGCCGGAGCTCGACGCGACCGCGTTCGAGGAGCGCATCCACGAGGACAGGCGGGAGCGGGACGAGTCGCTCGCCGCGTGGTGGAAGTCCGCCCCACGGCTGCACGCGCCGAACGACCGCGGGCTCGAGCGCACGTGGGGGCAGTCACTCGCCGATCTCGCGGCGCTCCGCTTGCGCTGGGCCGGCAGCGGCATGGTCCCCGCGGCCGGCCTCCCGTGGTTCATGACGTTGTTCGGCCGCGACACGCTGATCACCTCGTTGCAGGAGATGATCGTCGGCCCCGAGGCTGCGGCCGGCGCGCTGCGTGCGCTTGCGGAGGCGCAGGCGACGGAGGACGACCCCGAGCGCGACGCCGAGCCGGGCAAGATCGTGCACGAGCTGCGCCGAGGCAAGACCGCGCTCGTCTGGACCGACCGCTACTACGGGACGGTCGACGCGACGCCGCTCTTCCTCGTTCTGCTCTCCGAGCTGTGGCGCTGGACCGGCGACGACGCGATCGTGCTCGAGCTCGAGCAGGCGGCCCGCCGCGCGCTCGAATGGATCGACGCGTACGGCGATCGCGACGGCGACGGATTCATCGAGTACCTCCGCCGCGCGAGCCACGGCATCGACAACCAGAACTGGAAGGACTCGTACAACTCGATGGTCTTCCACGACGGCACGCTCGCGCACGCGCCGATCGCCGCGGTCGAGGTGCAGGGCTACGTCTACGACGCCAAGGTGCGCATCGCAGAGCTCGCACGGCGCGTGTGGCGCGACGAGGCTACGGCAGTCCGCCTGGAAGCGGAGGCGGCGACGCTGCGCGAGCGCTTCGACGCGGCGTTCTGGTTGCCGGAGCACGGCTGGTACGCGCTCGGCCTCGACGCCGACAAGCGCCCGATCGACGCGCTCGGGTCGAACATGGGCCACCTGCTCTGGAGCGGCATCGTCCCCGACGCGCGTGTCGGCGAGATTGCCGAGCGACTCGCATCGGGCTCGTTGTGGTCGGGCTGGGGCATCCGCACGCTCGCGGCCGACGAGCCGGCGTTCGACCCGCTCGAGTACCACGACGGCACCGTGTGGCCACACGACAACTCGCTGATCGCCCTCGGCCTCGCGCAAACCGGCCGGCGCGCAGAGGCGGAGCGCGTCGTGCGCGCGCTCCTCGACTCCGCGCCGTTCTTCGACTACCGCCTGCCGGAGCTCTTCGCCGGCGACGAGCGCCGCGGCGACGAGCCCCCGAGCGTCGTGCCGACCTCTGCGCGCCCGCAGGCGTGGGCCGCCGGCACGCCGATGCTGCTGCTGCGCGCACAGCTCGGCCTCGAGCCGGATCCCGATTCGCGCACGTTGCGCGTCACGGGCGACGTGCTTCCCGCATGGCTCGAGG
>CAZDEX010000303.1:0-2701 GCA_964504405.1 uncultured Gaiellales bacterium
CGCTCGGGCGGGCCGCGGCGGATCGCCTGGTCGAGCAGCTCGCGGATGATCGTGTAGATCGCGACGCGGGCCGCTTCGCCGGCGTGCTCTGCGGCGGCGACGTCGAGGTCGATGCGGATCTGGTTCGACGTGCCGATCTGGTCCGCGAGCTCGCGGAGCGCCGGCTCGAAGCCCTGGTCGCGCAGCACGACCGGCTCGAGGGCGAACGACAGGTCGCGGAGCTCGCGGATCGTGGCCCGCTGCCGGTCGAGGGCCGACGAGAGGACGTTGCGCGCGTCGTCGAGCTTGCCGACCTCGATCGAGTGCAGCGCCGCGTCGAGCATCAGCGCGATCCCCGAGAGGTTCTGCACGGGGCCGTCGTGGAGGAAGAGCGCAATCCGGCGCCGCTCGTCCTGCTCCGCGGCGATCAGACGATCGAGTCCGTCGTCAGTCAATGATCGCTTCGCGCAAGGCAATCGCGACAGCGTGGGTCCGGGTGTCGGCCTCGAGTTTGGTGAGGATATGGCGCACATGGCTCTTCACCGTCTCCTGCGAGATGAAGAGGCGCCCCGCGACGTCGGCGTTCGACATGCCGTCGGCGAGGAGCTGGAGGATCTCCCGCTCGCGCGTCGTGAGCATGTCAGTCTGGTCCTTGCCGGCGAGGAACGCCGGCATGAGCGCGGGGTCGACGTAGCCCTCGCCCTGGGCGACCTTCTCGATCGCGCGCACGAGCGTCTGGTGCGGGGCCTCCTTGAGGATGTAGCCCTTCGCGCCGGACTCGAGCCCGCGCCCGAGGAGCGACCGCTCGGAGTACGCCGTGAAGATGAGCACCTTCGACTCCGGCACGCGCTCGGTGAGGAGCTTCGTCGCCTCGAGCCCGTCCATGCCCGGCATGCGGACGTCCATGATGATCACGTCGGGCTTGCGGCGCTCGGCCATCTCGACCGCCGACGCGCCGTCCGCCGCCTCGCCCACGACGCGGATGTGCGGCGCGCGGGAGAGCGAAAGACGCAGCCCTTCGCGGACGACTTCGTGGTCGTCGACGATGAGCGTGGTGATCTCGTCAGCCATGTGGGGTGCAATCCTACGCGGAAAGCAGGCTGAGCTGTTCGTCGGCCTTCGGCGGACGGATCGGGTCGGCCCTTCGGTCCCGGATGCCGACCTCGCGGGCGAGCTTCCGCACGATGTCGTTCGCGGGCCTCGCCTCGGCTGCCGGCAGATAGGCGCGGCCGCGCGCGTAGAGCTCTTCGTAGTCCGGCAGGAGCTCCGGCCAGTCGCGTTCGAGACACGTCAGGAAGTGCTCGCGGGTGCCCGGCCGGAGGTAGAGGAGGTTCGCCCAGATGCCGCAGGCGCCCGCCTCGCGCGCCGCCCGGATGACCCGCTCGATCGAGCGCGGGTGGTCGGACAGGCCGGGGAGGAGGGGCGCCATGCCTACCGACGCCCGCACTCCCGCGTCGACGAGGGTCTTCAGTGCGCGTAGCCGCTGCAGCGGCGGCGCAGTGCCGGGCTCGGTGGTGCGCCAGACGTCGTCGTCGATCGTCGGCACGGAGAACGTCACGGAGACCCGGCCCCGCCGCGACGCCTCGGCGAGCAGGTCGACGTCGCGGACGATCATCGGGCCGCGGGTGATGATCGCGAAGCTCTGGCGGGCGTCGCACAGCACGCCGAGGCACGCGCGCGTCAGCGTGTAGCGGCCTTCGGCCGGCTGGTATGGATCGGTCGCGGCGCCGATCGCCACGCCGTCTCCCTTCCAGCTCGGCCGCGCGAGCTCCGCGCGGAGCACCTCGGCGATGTTGACCTTGACGCGGATCGACGTCCCATAGCGATCGTCGGACGGCCGGTCGGCGCGCCGCTCGAACGCGCGGACGTAACAGAACGTGCAGCGGTGCACGCAGCCCATGTACGGGTTCAGGGACCAGTCGAACGGCATCCCCTTCACACGGTTCAGTGCGACCTTGCAGGGCTCTTCCCGGTACTGGACCCGCATCCCGACAGTATACGAACAGATGTTCGGTCTGTCAGCCACCCGGCTATACTCCGGCGACTGATTCGCGTGGACGACGACCTGCCGCCCAGTACGCGCGCGCCTTCGGGGCGCGACAAGCGATGAGCTTCGCTCTCCAGATGCTGGCCCTCCTCGGGCTGCTCTTCCTGAACGCCTTCTTCGTCGCGGCCGAGTACGGCCTCGTCACGTCGCGGCGCACGCGGATCATGGAGCTCGAGCACGAGGGCAACCGGCGCGCGCGGCTCGTCCTGCGCATCACCGGCAACCCACCGCGCTTCATCGCGGCGATGCAGCTCGGCGTCACGCTCACCAGCCTCGGCATCGGTGCCCTCGGCGAGCAGGCGCTCTCCCGGAAGTTCGAGCCGCTGATGGCCGGCTTCCTCGCCGTCATCCTCGCGCTCCTCATCGTCACGTACCTCCACGTCGTGATCGGCGAGCTCGTGCCGAAGGGGATCGCGCTCGGGCATCCGGAGCGGACGGCGCTCACGGTCTCGACGCCCGTGCGCTGGTTCTTCCTCGTCATGCGCCCGCTGATCTGGGTGCTCCAGGAGTCGACCGCGCTCATCCTGCGTGGGCTCGGGCTCGAGCCGCCCGGGGCCGAGCACGACGCGCACTCGGAGGCGGAGCTCCGCATGCTCCTCTCGACCTCCGCGGAGCAGGGTGAGATCGAGCACGAGGAGCAGGAGATGCTCTACAAGGTCTTCGACTTCGCCGACA
>CAZDEX010000304.1:0-2678 GCA_964504405.1 uncultured Gaiellales bacterium
GGGATCAAGTCGATGCTCGGCGTGCCGCTGATCGCCGGCGGCGACGTGCTCGGCGTGCTGCACGTCGGCTCGCTGGCGCACCGGAAGTTCGGCGCCGACGACATCGAGCTCCTGCAGCTGGCGGGCGACCGGGCGGCGATCGCGATCCAGCACGCGCGCGTCTACGAAGCGGAGCGCCGGGCGCGCGTCCGGCTGGAGCAGATCCAGGCGGTGACCGACGCAGCGCTCGTGCACCTCGGGCTCGAAGAGCTCCTCGCCGTCCTCCTGCCGCGCATCCGCGACATTCTCGAAGCAGACACCTGCGCGGTCCTGCTGCTCGACGAGTCGACCGACGAGCTCGTTGCGCGCGCAGCTGTCGGGATCGAGGAAGAGGTGGAGCAGGGAGTGCGCATCCCGGTCGGCGGGGGATTCGCGGGGCGCATCGCTGCCGAGAAGCGCCCCGTCATCCTGGGCGAGGTCGACCACGCGCACGTGCTCAATCCGATCCTGCTCGAGAAGGGGATCAAGTCGATGCTCGGCGTTCCGCTGCTCGTCGGCGACGAAGTGCTGGGCGTCCTGCACGTCGGCACGCTCGTCCTCCGGAAGTTCGACGCCGAGGATGTCGAGCTGCTCTCGCTCGTCGCCGACCGCGTCGCACTTGCGATCGAGCGTGCGCGCCTGCACGAGCAGGCGCTGCAGCTCGACCAGCTCAAGGCGAACTTCGTCGCGATCGCCTCGCACGAGCTGCGCACGCCGGCTACCTCGGTGTACGGCGTGCTGACGACGCTCGCGACCCGGGGCGACGACCTGTCGCCCGAGCTGCAGAAGGAGTTGCTCCGCGTCGGGGTCGAGCAGGGCGAGCGGATGCGGCGCCTGCTCGAGGAGCGCCTCGATCTTTCGCGGCTCGATTCGCAGGGGCTTCAGGTCGACCCGAGGCCGATCGTGCTCGCCAGCGTCCTCGACGAGATCGTCGCCGCGACGCTCGCCGACGGCGTTGCGCTGCAGGTCGACGTCCCACAGGACCTCGCGGTCGTCGTGGACCGGCTCGTGCTCGACCGCGTGATCTCGAACCTGCTCATCAACGCCGTGCGTTACGGCGCGGAGCCGATCACGCTCTCTGCCGAGTCGGGCGACACGATGCTGCGGATCTCGGTCGAGGACAGCGGAATCGGCGTCGAAGAGGAGCTGCGCTCGCGCCTGTTCGAACGGTTCGCCCGCTCCGAGGGAGACAACGTGGGAAGCGGGCTCGGCCTCGCGATCGCGCGCGCGTACGCACGTGCGCACGGCGGCGACCTCGTCTACGACCCGCGGCAGAGCGGCGCGCGGTTCGAGCTGATCGTCCCGCAGACCTGAGCGGGCTGAGGCGTCAGCACAGCTGTGTGAGGCGGCCCGACTCGACGTCGTAGAGGAAGCCGCCGACCGCCAACCCGTCGAGCCGGTCGAACGACCGCACACGCTCGACGTCGGCGCAGACGGTCGCGCGCTGGTCGGGCGAGGTCCGGAACGAGAGGTCACTCGTGTCGGGCCCTCCTGCCGCCGCGATCGCCGCGCGGAGCTCGTCGTCGCTCGCGGCCGTCATGCGGCAGTTCGTGTGCGCGACGACCATCAGCCGCTCGACGCCGAGGAGGTACCGCGCGACGATGAGCGTGGCGAGCACGTCGTCGGTCACGCGCGCCCCTGCGTTGCGCATGATCTTCGCGTCGCCTGGTCCGAGCCCGAGCATCGCGAGCGGATCGATGCGCGAGTCCATGCACATGAGGACGGCAAGCCCGCGTGCGGCGGTGCCCGTCAGTCCCTTGCGCGAGAAGTCGCGAGCGTAGGCGGCGTTCGCCGCCAGCACGTCGTCGAAGGGAGACTCCCCGCTCACCCCGGCATCCTGCCGAAGCCCGTCCGCTGCTGCGGCGGTCAGCGGCGGCGCGCGCGAAGGAACCGCGCGGCGATCAGTGTCCCGGCGACGGTCAGTACGAGCTTCACGGCCTTCGAGCCACGGAGCTTGGACTCGCCGCTCGCGCGCTCTTCCATCGTCACGGGCACCTCGCGCAGCCGGAGGCCTGCCTCGGTGACGCGGATCAGGGCCTCGACCTCCGGCGCGCGGCTCGTGAACGGCACGGCGAGCAGGGGGAGGGCCTTCCGGTTGACGGCGTAGAGCCCGCTCGTCGCGTCGCCGAACGGTCGCCCCAGCGCCGGCGCCGTCGCGCGGCGCAGCACGGCGGTGCCGAAGCGGCGCGCGGGGCTCGGGTTGTAGCGGTACGGCGCGTACCCGTCGCCGGAGACGAAGCGCGAGCCGACGGCGACGTCGCACTCGTCGGCGCGTACGAGCTCGAGGAGCCGCTTCAGCTCGCGCGCCGGATGCTGGCCGTCTGCGTCGACGCGGCCGCAATACGCATAGCCGTGGTCGAGAGCGAAGCGGTAACCGGCGGCGATACCGAAGCGAAGACCCTGGTTCGAGCCGAGGGAGTGCACCTGGGCCCCGTGGGCGACGGCGATCTCGGCTGTCCCGTCGGTCGAGCCGTCGTCCACGACGACCACGTCGGCGTCCGGCAACTCGGCGCGCAGCTCGTCGAGCACCGCCGGGAGGTTGTCCTCCTCGTTCCACGCGGGGATGAAGACGATCGTGTCGCTCACTCGAGGTGCCCACGAACCTGCCGTCGCGCGACCGTGGACGCCGCGAGCTCCCACGCGATCGCGCCCGGCGTCGG
>CAZDEX010000305.1:0-2671 GCA_964504405.1 uncultured Gaiellales bacterium
CGGAGTTCTCGGTCGACGACCCCATCGCGAACTCGTCGGTGTTCGTCTTGCCGAGCAGCCGCAGGCCGTGGTCCTTGCAGCGCGCCGCAACCGTCGCGTCGAACACGGGGACGTAGCTCTCGAGGATCTTCGAGCCGGCGGTCGTCGGGACGCCCTTCGTCGAGATGATGTCCTTCAGTGCGATCGGGATCCCGTCGCCGCCCGGGTCGCCGCAGCGATAGAGGTACGCGTGCAGGTCGTCGTCGCGCTCCGCGTACGCGGCGAACAGCTCGGCGCCGGAGATCTCCTTCCGCTCCAGCAGCCCCTTCGCCTCCTCGGCGGTCAGCCTCAATGTGTCGATCATTTCCCGCTCCAACCCCGGCGGAGCCGGGGCCTCCGCTCCTTGATGAGCTCCGTCGAGCCTACGCTCATGCCGGCGGCACCTTGAAGTAGTCGTCCTCGCGGTCGGGCGCGTTCGCGAACACCTCGTCGAGCGACAGCGACGGCCGCGGCTCGTCCTCCGCCCACGTGTTCGCGATCTCGAGCGGGTGCGCGGTCGGCGGCACGTCGGACAGGTCGAGCTCCGAGACCTTGGAGATCGCGTCGATGATCGCGGAGAGCTGCTCCTGGAACTTCGACACCTCGTCCTCGGTCAGCTCGAGGCGCGCGAGCCGCGCCACGTGCAGCACTTCGTCTCTACTGATTCCCGCCATGACTACCTCCACATGAAACACGAAGGGCTCCTTCCGGAGCCCCTCGCCTGAGATTGGTTCCGAAAGGGTTAGAGCGCCGTGACGTTCGCTGCCTGCAGGCCCTTGTCGCCCTGCACGACTTCGAACGAGACGCGCTGACCCTCGGTCAGCGACTTGTAGCCCTCACCGGCGATGGCGGAGAAGTGGACGAACACGTCCGCCTCGCCGTTCCCGCGCTCGATGAAGCCGTAGCCCTTTTCGTTCGAGAACCACTTGACCGTACCTTCAGCCACTACCTGCTACTCCTTGCTGAGACGACTACAAGTCCGCCGAGACCGACGGAGCGGCGCAACACTAGCACTGTTTCAAGCGGGATATGCAAGCTCGCCACGTCGGAAACGGGCGCAGCGAACGGCGTTCTGGAGCAGGCAGGCGATGGTCATCGGGCCTACGCCGCCGGGCACCGGCGTCATGTACGCCGCGATGTCCTCGGCGCCCGGGTCGACGTCCCCCACGATGCCCGCCTCGGTGCGGTTGATGCCGACGTCGATGACGACGCTCCGCTGCTTCACCATGTCGGGCGAGACCATCGTGGGCACGCCGACGGCGGCGACGAGGACGTCCGCCTCGAGGGTGTACTGCGCGAGGTCGCGCGTGTGCGAGTGGCAGATCGTGACGGTCGCGTTCGCCTGCAGCAGGAGGTGGGCCATCGGCTTGCCGACGATGTCGCTGCGCCCGAGCACGACGGCGTGGGCGCCGTCGAGCTCGATCTCGTGCTCGTGCTCGTGCAGCATCGCCATCACCCCGAGCGGCGTTGCGCCGACGAGCGTCGGCCGCCCCAGGAAGAGCTGACCGGCGTTGAACGGGTGCAGGCCGTCGACGTCCTTCCGGGGGTCGATGGCGCGCAGGATGCGCGCCTCGTCGATGTGGTCGGGCAGCGGCAGCTGCACGAGCATCGCGTCGACCTGGTCGTCGGCGTTCAGCTCTTCGACCTTCGCAAGCAGATCATCGGCGGAGATGTCCGCCGGCAGGCGGATGTCCTGCGCGTCGAAGCCGGCTTCCGTGGCGGCCTTGTGCTTGAGGCGGATGTACACCTCGGACGCCGGGTCGTCGCCGACCAGCACCGTCACGAGCCCGACGTGGCCGAGCCCCTTGACCTCCTCCGCGACCTGCGCGCGGATGCGGTCTGCGATCGGCTTCCCTTTGATCAGTGTCGCGGCCATTCCGGCGAGCGTAACCCGTGAACCTGGTTCGAGTGCGCGTCGACCGTTCAGCTCCGGTTCCGGAACAGAACCAGGTTCACGCCCCTAAGCTCTCCGTGTGCGCTGGCCCCGGAAGAACGACACCGCCTCGATCGAGCAGCGGCGTGAGGCGATCGGCCTCGACGGCTCACTCGTCACGTCGATCGACCTCGAGCCGTTTTCGCGCGCGGCCGAATCGCTCGTCGGCGTTGCCGTCATCCCGGTCTCCGCCGTCCCGGTCGAGATCGAGCTCGGCGACTACGCGCTCGGCGACGACGGCCACATGGTGGAACAGGGCCGCGGCACCGAGACCGTGCATGTCCCGCTCGCGCACACGGAGGGCGGTCTCACGGCGTCGATGACACGCGGCGCCCTCGCGGCCGGCGCGGTCAAGACGTACGTGCTGCACGACCGCATCACGCGCGCGTCGTGCTTCGTGTGCAGCGACGCGGGCGAAGCAGTTGCGCTCGCGCACTGGGTCGAGGCGGAACTGCCGGCGATGCGCGATTGGCTCGAGTCGTCGGACGACGCATCGTTGTCGAAACGCGCGAAGCTGCGCGGCGTGAAGACCCACGTCGTCGGTCCGATGTGCCACGTCCTGTGGCAGTGGACGACGGGGGACGCCGTCGGGCCGAACATGATGACGCGCAACTCGTACGCGCTGAACATGGGCTATGTCATGCAGCGCTCGCCGATGAAGCCGGAGCGCGCGATCCTCGAGGCGAACATGGGCGGCGACAAGAAGCCGTCGGCCGAGTA
>CAZDEX010000306.1:0-2661 GCA_964504405.1 uncultured Gaiellales bacterium
CAGCTGCGCCTCGCGCTCGGCGAGGATCTTCCGGACGAGGTCGTCCACCCGCGCCTCAAGCAGCCGCTGGCGATACGTTTCCTCACAGCCGAGCCGGGGCCGCTGCCGACGGGCCGCGTGAAGCGCATCGGACCGCTCGACAAGGTGCTTGCATTCCCGGGAGTCGTGCAGGCCGACGTCTATCTCCAGGAAGGCGAAGTGATTCGCCCCGTGCGTCTCGACGCCGACCGCCGCGGCTACGTGATCGCGACCGCGGACACGAACCTCGAGGCGCTCGAGCGCGCGGAGGCTGCAGCGCGCCTGCTCGACGTGGAGGTTGAGTGAGCGACCGCCGGACCCAGCTGGTCGGGGCCGGGTACGACGCGATGGCGGACACCTGGGAGGAGTGGTCGGCCCAGGTGACGGAGGATCCGCGGAACGCGTGGCTCGAGGAGCTCCTCGCCGTGCTGCCGGCCGACGCGGTCGCCGTGGAGCTCGGCTGCGGGAACGGCACGCGTGAGACACGCACGCTCGCCGTGCGTGCACGCCTCACCGGCGTCGACCTCTCGGAGGAGCAGCTCCGCCACGCGCGCGCGTGTGTCCCGAACGCGGAGTTCGTGCGCGGCGACCTGACGTCGGTCGACTTCGCCGAGCAGTCGCTCGACGCAGTGGCGGCGTTCTACGTCTTCAACCACGTGCCGCGCGAGCTGCTGCCCGAGGTGTTCGCGCGCATCCACCGCTGGCTGAAGCCGGGCGGGCACTTCCTCGCTTCACTGGGCGCGTCCGACCTCGACGGCTGGGAGGGCGAGTGGCTCGGGGTGCCGATGTTCTTCTCCGGGCACGAGCCGGAGACGAACCGCATGCTTCTGGGCGATGCGGGCTTCTCCCTGGTGCGCGACGAGGCCGTCACGATCGCCGAGCCGCAAGGACACGTGATGTTCCACTGGGTGCTGGCGCGCCGGTGAGCTGCGCGTTCGACCTCCCGCATTACCGAGGGCTGCTCCGCGCCGCGCAGCGCGGAGGGTACCGGTGGGCCGGATTCGACCGCGCGCCGGAGGCGGGGGACTTGATCCTTCGCCACGACGTCGACATCTCGCTCGACGCAGCGCTGACGATGGCGGAGTTGGAGGCGGAGGAGGGTGTCTGGTCGACGTGGTTCCTGATGACCCGCTCGGTCTTCTACAACCTCAGGTCCGCCGAGGGGGAGCGGACGGTCGCGCGCCTGCTCGAGCTCGGACATCGCATCGGGCATCACGCGGTCTATCCGCACGTCGACCTCGACGAGCGCTTCGACCGCGTGGTCGCGTGGCACAACCCGGAGCCCGCGTTCATGTACGCGGAGTACGAAGGCATGGTGAACGTGATGCGGCCGCCGTTCTTCGACCGCGACCACTATCGCTCCGACTCGAATCAGCAGTGGCGCAGCGGCTGCCCGCACGACGCGCTCGCAGGGGGCGAGTTCGACTGGCTCCACCTGCTCATCCACGCCGAGATCTGGGTCTACGAGGGCGAGACGATGCGCGAAACGATGGAGTCGTTCCTCGACGCCGACCGCGCCGCGCGGCTCGAGCAATTGAGGAACGACCGAATAGACCTCTCGTGATCTTCGCCTCATCCGGCGCGAGTGCGGGGCGAAGACCCGCTACGGTCATCGGGTGAAGCCGATCACGGTCATGGTCACGGCGTCCGGCGCTCCCGGCACGGCGGCGCTCCTGCGCGCGCTCCGGGAGAACGGCGAGCGTGACGTGCGGCTCGTCGGGACGGACATGGGCGACCGCGCAGTCGGCCGTTTCCTCTGCGACGCGTTCCACGTCGTTCCCGCCGGCTCGGATCCGTCGTTTCCGGACGCGATGCTGGAGGTGGCGGAGCGCGAGCAGGTCGACGCGATCCTGCCGCAGTCGTCCTTCGACCTCGAAGGGCTCGCCGAGCACGTCGGCCGCTTCCCGATGCCGGTGCTCGTGTCCACGCCGAATGCGATCCAGCGCTCGAACGACAAGGCGGAGACCTACGAGCTCCTGCACCGTCTCGGCATCACGGCGCCGGACTTTCGTCGCGTGAACGGCGCGCGCGAGGTCGAGGCCGCCGCGCGCGAGCTCGGGTACCCCGATCGCCCCGTCTGCTTCAAGCCGGTGTTCTCCTCAGGCTCGCGCGGCTTCCGCGTGCTCGATCCGACGGTCGACCGTACGCATCAGCTGCTGAACGAGCGTCCCGGCTCGGTCGCGATGCGTCTCGAGGAGGCGGTCGAGCTGCTGCCCGCGGAAGGCGGCCCCGACCTGCTCGTGATGGAGCTCGCAACCGGCGGAGAACGGACGATCGACGGCGTCGCCAACGGCAAAGAGATCGTCCTCGGCCACCCGAAGACGCGCGAGTCGATGCGCGCCGGCCTCGCGATGTACTTCGTCACGCTCGAGGACGACGAGCTGATCCGAACGGGCAACGCGATCGTGGCGGAGCTCGGCATCGAGCACTTCTTCAACATCCAGCTCGTCGGCGAGCACGTGATCGAGATCAACCCGCGCATCTCGACGATCGTCTACCACGGGGCCGTCAACCTGCCGTACCTCGGCGTGAAGCGCGCGCTTGGCGAGATCTCGGACGACGAGCTGCGCGCCTATGCGTCGCGCGTGCGGCCGGGACGCACCGCGCTGCGCTACTTCGACCAGCTGGAGTTCGACGCGTGAG
>CAZDEX010000307.1:0-2645 GCA_964504405.1 uncultured Gaiellales bacterium
CCGCCGCGTCGTCCCGTAGCACGCGCGGCTCGGGCGGCTAGGGTCGAGAGCATGGCGGTGATCGAGGCCATCGACCTGCGCAGGACTTATCAGACGACCACCGGCGTGATCCGCCGCAAGCGGCTCGACGTCGAAGCCGTGCGCGGCGTGTCGTTCGCGGTCGAGCAGGGCGAGCTCTTCGGCCTGCTCGGGCCGAACGGCGCCGGCAAGACGACGACGATCAAGATGCTCATCACGCTCCTCCTCCCGACGAGCGGGCAGGCCCGGGTGCTCGGCCGCGACGTCGTCTCCGACGCGCGCGAGGTGCGCAAGCGCATCGGCTACGTCTTCGGCGGCGACCGCGGCCTGTACGAGCGGCTTTCCGCACACGACAACCTGCGCTACTTCGCCGAGCTGTACGGCGTGAGCGGCAAGGCGCAGCGCACGCGGATCGACGAGGTGCTCGAGCTCGTCGGGCTGAAAGGCCGCGAGAAGGAGCGGATCGAGGGCTACTCGCGCGGCATGCGGCAGCGGCTGCACATCGCGCGCGGGATCCTCCATGACCCCGAGGTCGTGTTCCTCGACGAGCCGACGATCGGCGTCGACCCCGTCGGCGCCCGCGACCTGCGGCAGACGATCGCCGACCTCGTCGCGGCCGGCAAGACCGTGCTCCTGACGACGCACTACATGTTCGAGGCCGACGCCCTGTGCAACCGCATCGCCGTGATCGCCAAGGGCGAGATCGTCGGCGAGGGCACTCCAGAGCAGCTGAAGGGACGCGTCGAGGGCGGACGCGTGACGGAGATCGAAGTGTTCGGCGTCGACGAGCCGACGGTCGGACGGCTGCGCGCGATCGACGGCGTCACCGCCGTCACCGTGGAAGAGCGGGAGCAGAAACAGGTGCTTGTCGTTCAGACGAGCGGCGAGCGCGAGGTGACGGCGCCGCTGCTCGCGCAGCTCGACGGCTTCGAGGTCGGACGCGTAGCGTCGCGCGAGCCGACGCTCGAGGACGCGTACGTCGCCCTCGTCGAGGAATGAGCACACTCCGCGTCCTGTGGATCGGGTTCGTGATCCACTTCAAGATCGCGTCGCGGTCGCCGTTCGCGATCGGCGTCGGCGCGACGTGGCCGATCGTCAACGCGACGCTCGCCTACTTCATGTACCGCGCCGGCGGCTCACCGCGCACGTTGCTCTACGCGTCGCTCGGCTCCGCCGTCGCCGGCGTGTTCTCGATGATCGCCCTCGACGCGACGGGAGCCATTCAGCGACAGCGCTTCTGGGGCACGCTCGAGCTGCTCGTCGCGGCGCCGGTGCGGTTCGCGCTCATCCTCATGCCGATGACGATCGCGATGGCGACCGTCGGCATCTACTGCCTTGCGACGACACTCGTCTGGGGTCGTCTCGTCTACGCGATCCCCCTGCCGCTCGAGCATCCGCTCGCGTTCGCGCTCGCCGTCCCTGCAACCCTCATCTCCGTTGGGGTACTCGGCTTCGCGCTCTGCATGGTGCTCGTGCGCTTCCGCGCGGCGAGCCACATCGGCAACTCGCTCGAGTACCCGGTGTGGCTGCTGAGCGGCCTCCTGTTTCCGATCGCGGTGCTCCCGGGCTGGTCGCATCCGATCTCGTGGAGCCTCGCGACCACCTGGGGCATGCGCGCTCTACTGCACGGGGCACTCGGCGGTCCTGTGTGGCGCGACCTACTGATGTGCGCTGTGCTGACAGCGATCTACGGGGGGCTGGGGATCGCGATCGTCGATCGGTTCCTCGATGCCGCGAGGCGGTCTGCGAGCCTGTCGCTCACGTGAGTACGAACGTGCGCATCTTCTTCGTCGGTGGCCTGATCGCGTACCGCGCGCTGTTCAACTGGCTCAACCCGTGGATCTTCATGACGGTCCTCGTGTCGTCGCCGATCTTCCAGGTGCTGTTCTTCGCGTACCTCGGCCGCGCGGCGGGACTGGAGAACGACCGCTTCTACGTGATCGGGAACGCGCTGCAGCTCGCCTCGCTCCCCGGCCTCTTTGCAATGACCTTCGCGATCTCCGGCGAGCGGTGGCTGAACACGCTCTCGCCGCTCTTCGCGACGCCGGCAAACCGCGCCGCCGTGTTCCTCGGCCGCGCGCTGCCCGTGATCGCGAACGCGGCGCTCGTCTGCGTCGTGTCGTTCGTTGCAGGCGCGCTGATCCTCCACGTGCACATCCCAGGCTCGGCGATACCCGCTCTTGCCGTCGTGATCCTCGCCACATCCGTCTCATGCACCGGGTTCGGTTTCATCTGCGGACCACTCGGCCTGCGCTGGCGCGACGCGATCATCGTCGTGAACCTGCTGATGGCGGTGCTGCTCATCTTCACCGGCGCGAACATCCCGATCGAGTCGCTGCCGGGCTGGATGCAGTTCGTGAGCGAATACCTGCCGGTGACACACGGCCTTCGGGCGGCGCGGCGCGTCGTAGACGGCGCTGCGCTCTCCGACGTGTGGGGGCTGATCGGCGCGGAGCTCGCGGTCGGCCTCACCTACGCGGTCGCAGGCTTCGTCTGGCTCCGCCGTCTCGAGCTCGTCGCGCGACGCGGCGCCACCCTGGAGAACACGTGACCGTCGCCCGCCTCATCTGGGCCGGCTTCCGGATGAACCTGAAGATGCTCGGGACGTCGAGCTTCTTCCTGCTCAC
>CAZDEX010000308.1:0-2631 GCA_964504405.1 uncultured Gaiellales bacterium
GCTCCTCGTCGATGATCTCGTTGCAGAGATCGATGCACTCGTCGCAGATGTAGACCCCGGGACCGGCGATGAGCTTCTTGACCTGCCGCTGCGATTTGCCGCAGAAGCTGCAGAGAAGCTGCTCGTTTCCTTCGCTCGCGCGCGCCATCCCGTATCTCCTTTTACCCCGATTTTGGAAAAACGGCTAGGGGCGCCGTATTAAGCAGCGGCCTCTGTACGGACTGCATCGCGGTGCGTGATGACCGAATCGATGATCCCGTACTCGACTGCCTCTTGCGGGCTCAGGAAGAAGTCTCTCTCCATGTCGCGTGAAATCTCTTCCTGGGACTTGCCGGTGTGCTCGGTGTAAATCTCCTCCAGACGCCGCTTGAGGCCGATCACCTCGCGGGCCTGGATCTCGATATCGGTGCCCTGCCCCTGGAACCCGCCCGACACCTGGTGGATCAGGATTCGTGAGTTCGGCAGGGACATGCGCTTCCCTTTCGCCCCGCCTGCGAGGAGGAGCGAGCCCATGCTCATCGCGATGCCGACGCAGATCGTCTGCACGTCCGGCTTGATGAACTGCATGGTGTCGTAGATCGCGAGCCCCGCATAGACGGAGCCGCCCGGCGAGTTGATGTAGAGGAAGATGTCCTTGTCGGGGTCCTCGGACTCCAGATGCAGAAGCTGAGCGATGATCAGGTTCGCGATCTGGTCGTCGACGGGTGTCCCGAGAAAGACGATGCGCTCGGCGAGAAGGCGCGAGTAGATGTCGAATGCGCGCTCGCCGCGCGAGGTCTGTTCGACGACCATGGGGATCAACGGGCTCATCAGGTCAGCTCCTTACGTACCGGGGGTCCAGAGTTTCGGGGTCTCGGCCGGCTGCTCCTTCTCCGGCGTCCAAATGCTGTCGCGGGCCTCGGCCAACTCGGGCGCGATCGGCTTCACCTCGGCGGCAATGCGATCGAGCGCCTTCTTGAGGCGAATGTCGTCGCGGACGCGGTCCGCCCCGCCCTGCGCGACGAACTCCTCGATGTCCTCGTCGTTCTCGCCGGCGGCGCGCAGCTCCTCGCGGATCTCGTCGTCGGTGACGGTGATCCCGAGCTTGTCGGCCACCGCCTCGAGCACCATCTCGCGCGCGACCGAGCTCGATGCCTCCGCGCGGAGGCGCTGCTCGAGCACTTCCGGCGTCTGGCCGGTGATCTGCATGTACGAGTTCGCGTCGATGCCGCGCTGCTGCAGGCTGCGCGCGAGGCCGTTCAGCAGCTCGCGGGTACGCAGCTCGACGAGCGGGCCGGCCGGGCTGAAGTTCGTCGCGCGCACGAGCTCGTCGACTGCCGCGGCCCGGAAGAGCCCTTCGAGCTCGTCCTCGATCTGGCCCTTCAACCGGCCTTCGACCTCGCTCCGCAGCTCGTCGAGCGTGTCGAACTCCGTGACGGCCTTCGCGAGCTCGTCGTCGAGCGGCGGGAGCACGCGCTCCTTGATCGCCTTGACGTTCACGGTCGCCTTGCGCTTCGTACCGTCGGCCAGCTCGTAGGCGATCTCGCGGCTCTCACCGGCGCCGAGGCCGCGGATGCCGTTCTCGATCTCCTCGACGAGCCGCTCGGAGCCGAGCTCGACAACGTAGTCGCGCTGCGCGGTGCCGTCCTCCGCAATCAGGTCGACGACGACGGTGTCGCCATCCCGGGCGGGGCGTCCTTCGACCGGGACGAGCTCGGCGGCCACGCGCTGCAGCGACTCCAATTCGGCGTGGACGGCTTCCTCGGGCACCTCGGCCTCGTGCTTCGGCACCTCGAGCGTCGTCCAGTCGGCGGGCTCCGGCTTCGGCTGCACCTCGACGGTCGCCGAGAAGCGCCAGTCGTCCTTCTCGTTCGCGGGCAGCTCGTACTCGTACTCCGGCTGCGCGATCGGGTTGACGCGTGCCCGCGTCGCGGCGTTCCAGAACCAGCCGCCGATGTGGCTGTCGACCGCCTCCTGGTAGAGGCGGTCCTTGCCGATGCGCTGCACGAGGAGCGGCCGCGGCACCTTGCCCTTGCGGAACCCCGGGATGCGCGCCGTCTGCGCGAGGTCGTTCGCCGCGTGCGCGACGGCGTGGTGCACGTCGTGCGCCGGAACTTCGACGGTGAGGCGGACCTTGTCGTCCGCGAGCTGTTCGACCTGGGCTGCCATAAAGGGCCTGGCCATTGAACCAGACCTCTACCCCGCTGGGCTCTAACCTGCGCGGCTGTGGACGTCGGAGACGCGATCAGGGCCCGGAGGACGCACAAGCAGTACGGATCGGAGCCGGTCGACGACGAGACGATCCGCGAGCTCGTCGACCTCGCCCGCTTCGCGCCGAACCACCACCTGACCCAGCCGTGGCGCTTCCGCGTCCTCGGGCCGGAGACGCGCGCGCGGATCGACGAGGTGACCGGCGAGAAAGAGGCGATGAAGCTGCGCCGCGCACCGACGCTCGTGCTCGCGACGGCGGCGCTGACCGGCGACCCCAACGCCGACGAGGAGGATCTGCACGCCACGGCCGCCGCGGTCTACGCAGTGCTCCTCGGCGCCACGGAGCGCGGCCTGGCCTCGTACTGGCGCACCCCCGCGTGCTTCGGCGATCTCGGGGTTCGTAAGGTGCTCGGCCTCGAGCCTCGGGAGCGCGTGGTCGCC
>CAZDEX010000309.1:0-2617 GCA_964504405.1 uncultured Gaiellales bacterium
TCTAGGGGTCGAATAAGCTCAGCATCGTGCGGCGGACGGTTGTCCTCGCGGTGGCGACAGCGGCGGTCGCGGGCTTCGGGATCGGCCTTGCTTTGCGACCCATGGCGCACCCGCCGCGGGCTCCGGAGGTGGCGCAGATCCGCGCGCAGCTCGCGTCGCGCTACTACCGCAACCTCCCGCCGACCGTGCTCTCGAAGCCGACGGTGCACGGCATGATCGGGGCGTTGCACGACCGGTACACGACGTACCTCACGCCGTCGGAGTTCCGGGTCGCGCGCCGCACGGCCGCGGGCGCCTACGGAGGGATCGGCGTCACCGTGCTCCGGGGAACGAGCGGCCTGCTCGTCCGGCGCACGCTGAAGGGGCCGGCACGCGTCGCCGGCGTGCGCCCGGGCGACACGATCCTGAAGGTCGACGGCGCGTCGACGGCGGCGCTCTCGTTCCACGAGGCGATGGGGCGGATCATCGGTCGGCCGGGCAGCAGGGTGACGCTGCGCGTCCTCCGCGGCGACCACACGCTGACGTTCACCCTCGTGCGCCGCAGGTACCGGTTGCACCCGGTGCACGCACGCCTCGTGCACGGGGTGGCGGTCATCCGCGTCGACTCGTTCGCACGAGGCTCCGCGGCGGCGATCGCGGCCGCGGTGCGGAGGCTCGAGCGCCGGGGCGCCCGCGGCTTCATCCTCGACCTGCGCGGCAATCCGGGCGGCCTGCTCGACCAGGCGGTCGGCGTCGTCTCGCTGTTCCTGCCGCCCGGGGCGAGCGTCGTCTCGCTCGCGGGCGCGCACCAGCCGCTGCGCATGGTCTACTCCAACCGGGGAACCGCATCGGCTGTCCCGCTTGCCGTGCTCGTCGACCACGACAGCGCAAGCGCGTCGGAGGTCGTTGCGGGCGCGCTGAAGGACCATGGCCGCGCGACGGTCGTCGGCTCGCCGACGTATGGCAAGTCGCTCGTGCAGGAGATCGTGCGCCTGCCCTCGGGCGGCGCGCTGAAGCTCACGGTCGCCCGCTACCTCACACCGGCAGGCGTCGACATCTCGCGCGACGGCGTGCAGCCTGACATACGCTCGCAGCACGCCCTTGACGCAGCACTCGGACTCTTCCCGCCTCGTCGTCGAAGTTAGCCGCCGCGGGCGGCTGACGAGCGGCGAGCCCTACTTCACACCCGGCGTCCCCGTCGTGCTCGACGTGAAGGGGCACGGCGAGGTCGAGCCCGGCGATCTCGCGGTCGTGCGCACCGGCCGAGGCCGCGCGCGCATCGAGGAGGTGATCGGGCCCGCCGACCGGATCGAGAACGTGCTGGAGGCCCTGCTCGTCGAACGCGGCGCGCGGCAGCCGTTCGAGCCTCACGACGCCCCGGAGCCGGTCGACCCGAACCGCGTCGACCTGCGCGAGCTGATGACGTACACGATCGATCCCGAGACCGCGAAGGACTTCGACGACGCGCTCTCCTTCCGCCGTGAAGCAGACGGGATCCGCGCGTGGGTGCACATCGCCGACGTATCGTGGTTCGTCGGCGCGGGCTCGCCACTCGACCGCGGCGCAGCGCAGCGCGCGTTCTCGACGTACGTGCCGGGCACCGTCGCGCCGATGCTGCCGCACGAGCTCGCCGACGACCTGTGCTCGCTGCGGCCGAACCAGGACCGACTCTGCGTCACCGTCGAGATCGCGCCGAACGGCGAGTCGACGTTCTACCGCTCGGTCATCCGCTCGAACGCGCGGTTGACCTACGGCCAGGCAGAGCGTCGTGACGCGCCGCCGGACGTGCTCGAGGCGCTCGCACTGAACGACGAGCTCGCCGCGCACCTGCGCGCAAAGCGGTTCGAGCGCGGTGCGCTGCAGGTGCAGACGCCGGAGGTCGTCTTTCGCTTCGACGGCGGCGGCGTCGCCGACGCATGGCTCGAGTCCGAGCCGCATGCGCACGTGCTCGTCGAGGAGTTGATGATCCTCGCGAACGAGCTCGTCGCCGGCTTTCTCTCCTCACGCAATCGTCCGGCGCTCTACCGCGTCCACGAGCGGCCTGACCCGCAGGCCGTCGAGCAGCTGCTGGCAAAGCTGGCCGACCTCGGCGTGCCCACGCCCCCGGCGCCGGAGCGCATGACGCCGCGCGACGCCGCCGCTGTCGCGGGAGAGGCGTCGAAGCGGATCGCCGACTACGTCGAGCAGTCGGGGCGCGGGCGGTTCGCGTTCCCGAGCCTCGTGCTCCGCGCGCTGAAGCAGGCGCGCTACGACAAGGCGAACCTCGGCCACATGGGGCTCGCGAGCCGTGCGTACTGCCACTTCACCTCACCGATCCGGCGCTACCCCGACCTCGTCGTCCATCGCGCGCTGCTCCGCGAGCTGGGGCTCGCCGACGACCCGTCCCCGGAGGACGTCGAGGAGCTTGCGGAGCACACGTCCGAACGGGAGCGCGAGGCCGCACAGATCGAGTACCTCGCCGATGAGATCTGCCTCGCGTGGCTCCTCGAGCAGCGCCTTTTCGAGCAGGGCTGGGAGGAGAAGTGGGAGGGGGAGATCGTCGGCGTGATCGGCTCCGGCATCTTCACCCGCTTCGGCGAGGTCTTCGAAGGATTCCTGCCCGCGCGCCGGCTGCACGGCGAGTTCTTCGAGATCAACC
>CAZDEX010000310.1:0-2606 GCA_964504405.1 uncultured Gaiellales bacterium
TTCGAACCGGTGTCTGACACCCATGACGCGCCGCGGCACGAACCGGTGTCAGACACCGTTCGACGCTCCGAGGCGCCGCGCCGATTCGAACCGGTGTCTGACACCCATGGCGCGCCGCACCACGAACCGGTGTCAGACACCGTCCGGCGCGTCGTGTCCGACACCGACGGGTAGCACGCTGCTCCGCCAAACCCAATCATCCTCGAGGCCGGCGAGGAGGCGGTTTTGCTCGATGTACTCGATCGCCGTCGCGAGATGCTGCTCGTCGCGGATCCGCCGGTCGCGATAGCGCGCCTCGAAGAGCGCGCCGCGACGACCGTGGCGCTTGTTGAACGCGCGCGAGTGCCCGCCGTTCAGGACTCGCATGCCGTCCGCGATCCGGCCCGATGCGGCGAGAAGGTGGTAGTGCGTGTCCATCAAGCAGTACGCGAGCAAGTCCCACTCGTAGACGCGCACGACACGGCGCAGGCGAATGACGAACTCCTGCCGGTCGTCGTCGTCCAGAAAGATCCTGCGGTCATCGACTCCGTGCGCTGTCAGGTGGTAGATCTCGCCCGGCTCGAAGATGCGCGGCGTCCTCCCCATGCCGCAACCTTGCCGGTGCCACGGGGAGCGTCTGCAACACAATCAAAAGGTGTCTGATACAAAACTGGTGTCGGACACCGGCTCAGGTCTCTTCGACCGTGATCGGCGGGGCCGGCGCGTGCCGCTCCGCGTCGAGCTCGAAGACCCAGAACTCGCGGCCCATCACGTGGACGGCGACGTTGTAGATGGGCACCCCGTCGATGTCGCCCTCGAACGAGCCGTGATGCGCATGGCCGTGCACGACGAGGTCGGGGCGATGGTCGCGGATCGGGCCGGCGAGACGGTCGGCACCGAGCACGAGCCACAGCCGCTCCGGCTCGCCGTGCAGCGTCGCCTCGACCGGTGAGTAGTGCAGGAGCGCGATGCGCACGGCGCACGGCTCGATCGCCGCGAGACCGCGCGCGAGCCCCTCGACGTCCTTCGTCGTCTCCGCGTACGCCTCACGGAAGATCGGCTCGCCGAAGTTCGCCCACTGCTGCCCGAAGCCGCCCACGAACCCCTTCACCCCGGCGACCCCGACCGAGACGCCCTGCACGGGCAGGATCGTGTGCGTCCGCTCGAGCACGACGGCGCCCGCTTCGGCGAGCGCGCGCGACAGGTCGGCCGGCCGGTCCGACTGCCAGTCGTGGTTCCCGAGCACCGCCACGACGGGGATCTCGAGCTCGCCGATCGCGTCTGCGACGACGCACACCTCGTCGACCTGGCCGTGCTGGGTCAGGTCGCCCGCGAGGAGGATCAGGTCGGCCTGCTCCTCGACGCGCTTGAACGCCTCGCGCACGCGGTCGCGCTCCGCCGATCCGGCGTGGATGTCGCCTGCTGCGGCGACCCGAACGGTCTTGGGCATACGTGTTCAGTACCCGCGACGTGGGTACCCAACCTCTCCGTGACCGACGACTTCGAGAACATCCTGACCGCGATGAAGCGCGCCGCCGCCGTGCTGCGCGACGAGGAGATCCCCTTCGTGCTCGCGGGCGGCCTGGCGGTGTACGCCCGCGGCGGCCCGCCGACCGAGCACGACGTCGACTTCCTCATCCGCGAGCAGGACGCCGAGCGCGCGCTCAGCGTGCTGACGGCGGCGGGATTCCGCGAGGAGCGGCCGCCCGAAGGGTGGCTCTACAAGGTCTTCGACGACGACGGGTCGATGATCGACCTGATCTTCGCGCCGAACGGCAAGCCGGAGCGCGTGCAGCCGTACATCGACCGCGCGGACGAGATCGAGGTCTACGCGATCACGCTGCCCGTGATGACGGTCACCGACGTGCTCGCGACGAAGCTGCTCACGCTGAAGGAGCACGAGGTCGATTACGCAGGCGTGCTCGAGATCGCACGCACCACGCGCGAGCAGGTCGACTGGGATCAGCTCCGCGCGCAGGTCGACGAGTCGCCCTACGCGAAGGCGTTCTTCACGCTGGTCGACGAGCTCGGTCTCGCGACGCCGGCTTAAGCGGCCTTCATCGCGGCGATCTCGCGCCGCTCGGCGAGGCGGCGGAGCGCGTCTGCCTCGAGTTGCCGCACGCGCTCGCGCGTGATGCCGAGGATGCGCCCGATCTCCTCGAGCGATTTCGGTTCCTCGGTCCCCGTGAGCCCGTACCGCAGGTTGAGGATCTTCTGCTCGCGCTCCCCGAGCTGTGAGACGGCCTCGTGCAGCGCCCTCTCGGTCAGTTCCAGCTCGACCTGCTCGTCGGGCGTGCGCTCGTCGCTCGCAAAGAGGTCGCCGTACGACGCGGAGTCGTCCTCGCCGACCGGCCTGTCGAGCGATGCGACCGCGCGCGCCGCCGCGCGCACCTCGCGCACCTGCTTGATCGGCAGCTTGGACTTCGCCGCGAGCTCTTCGTCGGTCGGCGCGCGCTCGAGCTTTGCGACGAGGTCGCGCTCGGCGCGCGAGATCTTCTGCTCGCGCTCGACGATGTGCACGGGGATGCGAATGACGCGCGCCTTGTTGGCGACCCCGCGCTGCACGGCCTGGCGGATCCACCACGTCGCGTACGTCGAGAACTTGAAGCCCTTGCGCCAGTCGAACT
>CAZDEX010000311.1:0-2588 GCA_964504405.1 uncultured Gaiellales bacterium
TTCGGCGAAGCCGAACCAGATTCATGGGTTGCGCGCGCCACGGCGGACGAAGCCCGAGAATCTGGTTCGCAAAGACCGCGAAATCAGATTCTGCGACACCGTCACGGCAGCCGCTCGCCCACCGTGCGCGCCGCGGCGAGCGACGTCAGCACGAGCAGCGCGGCGAGGCCGGTGAACCACGACGACACCTCGCGCGTCTGCTTCTTGTGCGCAATGCTCGCGCCGAGCTGCTTGTAGATGTCCTGGACCTTCGAGGCCGACTTGGCACGGAAGGTCTGCCCGTCCGTGTCGCGCGCGATCGCCGCGAGCGTCACCGGATCGGGACGCACCGGGAACCGGGGCCCGGCCGCGCCCGGCGAGCCGAAGCCCCCGCCGAGCCCGTAGCCGCCGAACGGCCCCAGGCCGAGCGTCCCATGGTCGGTGCCGAGCGCGACCGTGAAGACGCGGATGCCGGCCGCCTTCGCGAGGTCCGCTCCCTGCAAGGGCGTCAGCGTGCCGCGCGTCTGCGCGCCGTCGGAGAGCAGCACGATCGCGCCGGGGAGCTTCCCGTCCTTCGCGCGCGATGCGTTGCCGACGGCCTCCTTCACGGTCTGCACCGCGAGCGCGAGCCCATCGCCGATCGCCGTCCCTGCTTCCGGCGAGAGCAGGTCGATGCCCTCGTGCAGGATCGTGCGGTCGGTGGTCGGGATCACGAGCAGGTTCGGTCCCGTCGAGAACGACACGAGCCCGATCTTCACGGCCTTCGGGATGCGGTCTGCGAACAGACCCATCGCTGCCTGCGCCGCACCGAGGCGCGTCGGCTTGACGTCCGCGGCGCGCATCGACCCCGAGACGTCGACGAGCAAGACGACGGTCGCGCGGTTCGCAGGGACCGACACGGGCGTCACCGGCCGCGCGAGTGCGGTCGATGCGGCAGCGAGCGCGAGCAGGAAGAGCCCGAGCGGGATCCAGCGGCGCCACGACCTCCGCGACGCGGTGACGGACGCAAGCAGCTCGAGGTTCGTGAACGCGACGGCGTACCGTGTTCGACGACGGTCGACCCACAGCGCGAACGCGAGCACGATCGGCACGACCAGCAAGAAGAAGAGGAACCATGGCGACGCGAAGCTCACGGCGCACACTCCACGCCCGCTTGCACGACTGCGTGGGCGTCGATCGACAGCCCGTCGCTCGCCGCCGCGGTCACGACGACCTCCTCCTGCAGCACGACCGGCGTCATCTGCACCCGCCCTGCGTTGTCGAGCTTCGGCGGTTTCTTCGTGCGGAACGCAAGTGCCTGCCACGAACCGACGAGCTTCTCCGACCCGCGGCACGACGCCCGCGCGAAGCGAACGGTGCCGGGACCGACGACAGCGATGTTCGCCCGGTACTCGAGCGACGGCCCGGGCGGCGTCACCGCAGCAGACACGGTCGAGCGGCCGCCTCCACCCTGCGTGGGGACGCAGCCGAGCAGCGGCTGGAACGCCTCTGCGCGTCCCGCCGTCGACACGGCCGTGAAGACCGCGTAACGCGTTGTCGACACACCCGGCGACACGGGCGCGCCAAGGCGCGCGTCGAAGCCGACGCGCACGTCGCGCGAGGTGACCTGTGCGTCGAGACCGCCGACGATGCTCTTGCCCTGCGGGCAGCTGAGCAGGAACTGCACGTGCCCGTGCGCGGGCACGACGACCCACGGCCCTACGACGGGGATGCACGACTGGATGCCCTTGCACTCATTCGTCGCGGATCCCGCGGGCGCGAGCCCGGCCGCGGTCGCGAACGCGAGCACGAACGCACAGCACGCGACCTTCACGTCAGCCTCCTGAACCACAGCCCCGACAGCGCGGCGCCGAGGAGCAGGAACACCATGCCCCCACCCGCGGCCGCCGCCGTCACCTCGACCGACTTCCGGCGGTGCCCGACCCGCGAGCCGAGCTCGGCGTAGTCCGCGTTCACGTTCACCGCAGCGAGCGATGGGACGAAGTGCCCGCCGCTCTGCTGGGCGATCAGCTGCAGCGCGGCCGGCTGGGAGGGAACCTGGATGCGCTCCGTGAAGCCGCCCTTCAGCGGCTGCAGCACGACGCCGTCCTGCGTCCCGACGAGGACGGTCGAGACCGGGATACCCGACTTCTTGGCTTTCGCGGCGGCCTGCTGCGGCGTGACGCGCCCTGCCGTCTGCCCTCCGTCCGAGAAGAGCACGACAACCGCCGGCGGACGCCGGTTGCCGGCGCCATGCACGGAGAGGCCCACGTCGACCGCACGCTCCACCGCGTCCGCGAGCGCGGTCCCCTGCGGCCCGGACTTCGCATTCGCGATCGCCGCGCGAATTTTGATCAGGTCGTGCGTCGGCGGCGCCGCGACAGCAGCGTGGTCGGAGAAGGTGACGACCGCGGCGCGGTAGCCCCTGGGGAGCTTGTCGACGAAGCGAAGCGCAGCCGTCTTGGCCGCGGCGAGGCGCGACGGCTGGACATCGTTCGCCGCCATCGAGCCGGAGACGTCGAGCACGAGCACGACGGTCGCCTCCTGCCGGCTGACGGTGACGCGCGCGTGCGGTCGCGCGAACCCGACGAGCAGCAGGGTGACGCCCAGCAGCAAGAACGCGGTCGGCA
>CAZDEX010000312.1:0-2573 GCA_964504405.1 uncultured Gaiellales bacterium
GCCCACCTACCGGCTCGTCACGCCCGAGGTTTGCGCAATGTCCGAAAAAGTGGAGCGTATCGGGATCGAACCGATGACCTCCGCCTTGCAAAGGCGGCGCTCTCCCAGCTGAGCTAACGCCCCGGGCGAGGCGATTGTACCCGCGCTCGAGGCGCCCCCTTGCGGGGACGCCTCGCCGTTCGAGGATGTGCCGGCTGTTAGGCCGCGCGCGAGAGCCGCTCTTCTTGCCGGGCCCTCTGGATGATCGCGTCGCGGTCACCGAAGCGCAGCATGGCGCGGGCATTGCGCTGTTCCTCCCAGAGCTCGGCGATGCGCTCCTCGAGCTCCTGGTGCTCGCTCTTCAGCGTCGCGTCGTAGCCCTGGGACAGCGCCCGCATCACCTCTGCGCGGCGATCGGAGAGGCGATCGATCTCTTCTCTGATCTCGTTCAGCGTTCGCATGTCCTCTACAACGCGGCCGCCGGCGTGGGTATTCCTACGAATACCCGAGCTCGTCCAGCCGGTCCTCGTCGATCCCGAAGTAGTGGGCGAGCTCGTGGAGGACGGTGACGCGGATCTCCTCCTCCAGCTCCGCCGGATCGGGAAACGCCTCGGCGAGCGGCCTGCGGTAGATCGTGATCTTGTCCGGGAAGTACTCGTGGGACTCCCACAGGCCGAAGAGATCCGGGTCGTCCGGCGCCTCCTCCTCGACGACCACGGCGACGTTCTCGAGCGCGGCCGACAGGTGCGGCGGGAGCGAGTCCAACGCCCGCCGCACGTGCTCCTCGAACCTCATCGCGCCCGGAGCGGCGCGCGCACCTGGAAGAGCCGGACGGTGAGGGCGCCGAAGAGGAAGCCCCCGACATGGGCGGCGAACGCCGTTCCGCCGCCGCTGTCCGGATGGGTCATCGAGAGGTTCGTCGAGAGGAGCTGCAGGATGAACCAGGCGATCAGGAGAAAGCCCGCGGAGAGCCGCCAGGGCAGGAAGCCGAAGAGGAGCGTGACGACGCGGGCGCGGGGGAGGAGGACGACGTAGGCGCCGAGGACCGCCGCGATCGCGCCGCTCGCCCCGACGTTCGGGATGCTCGCCGCCCGGTCGCCGGCCCAGTGGAGCGTCACGTAGGCCTGGGTGAGCGCGGCTGCGAAACCGCCCGCGACGTAGAAGACGAGGAACCGCAGCCGGCCCATCACGTCCTCGACGTTGTTCCCGAAGATGAAGAGGAAGAGCATGTTGCCGAGGATGTGCAGCCAGCTCGCGTGGAGGAACATCGAGCTGAGCACCCCCTCGGGCCAGGCGAGGTGGTCACGGGCGGGCCCGAGACACGGGCCTCTGACCGCGCACGGGTAGAAGGCGTAATGGTCGATCCGCCCGTTGCGGGCGCCGAGCTCCCAGAACCAGACCGCGAAGTTCGCGGCGATCAGCCCCCAGGTGACGAGGGGCGCGCGCCGGACCGGGATGTTGTCGAAGAGCGGCAGCACGCGGCGCGATCCTACCGCGGAACAGGACTTGACAGGAAGGCGCTCAGGTTTTATCCTGGCCTTGTAGTCAAGATCGTTTGCAGGCAAGGAGGAACGACCATGGCCACTGTTGTTCGCTGGGATCCGCTGCGCGAGGCCGCCGCGATGCACACCGAGCTGAGCCGTCTGATGAACGGCCTCTTCGAGGGCAACGGCCGCCAGACCCAGGCCTGGGTCCCGACACTCGACGTCTGGGAGGCAGAGGACGGCGTGCACTACGCGTTCGACCTCCCGGGCCTCACGCAGGACGCGATCGCCGTCGAGATCGAAGACGGGAACCTGACCGTCTCCGCGACGCGCGAGCGCACGAAGGTCGACAAGTCCAAGTACCACCGCTTCGAGCGGCGCTTCGGCACGTTCTCGCGCACGATCGGGCTGCCTCAGGGCGTCTCCGAGGACGAGATCAGGGCCTCGTACACGAACGGGGTGCTCGAGATCGCCGTGCCGCTGCCGGAGCAGCAGAAGCCGAAGCGGATCGAAGTGGCGGTCGCCGGCGCGCAGCCGACGATCGAAGGGACGACCTCGTAGGGAGGTGAGGCTAGGTGGTGAGGCCGTCGCGGATGCGGTCCGCGACGGCCGCCATCTCGAGCTTCGCGCCGGTCACGTCCCTGAGCAACGCGTCAGCCGTCGGGCCCTGGCCGAGCGACCACAGCTCGCGCAGCAGGTCGCCCGCGTCGCGCTTTGCGAACCAGTCGCTGCCGAACTCGCTGCGCAGGAAGTCGCGTAGCTGCGCTTCGAACGCCCACGAGCGCAGGTAGCCGATCACGTAGAAGCTCCCGTCGATGTCGTCGAGGTAGCTCTCGGGGTTGATCGGGAGCTTCAGCGCGTCGCCGAGGATCTCCGCGTATCGCGGGCGCATCGAGGTCAGGTCGTCGGCCTGGAAGAACTCGATCTCGTAGAGCAGCTTCGCCGCGTACCGGCGCACGAAGAAGAGGAGGGAGACCGCGCCGTCGTGCGCGAGCTCTTCGACCCGCGGCACGTCGAGCCGGCGGCCGAGCCACGCGGGGTCGGTGACGAGGTGCTGCATCAGCATCGCCCAGCCCTCGGTGACGGCCATGTCGCCGAGCCGGTGCGCCT
>CAZDEX010000313.1:0-2559 GCA_964504405.1 uncultured Gaiellales bacterium
AGAACATGAACTCGTTCAACTTCGCGGCGAAGGGGATCGAGCGCGAGATCGCGCGCCAGATCTCGATCTACGAGTCGGGTGGGGAGGTGCAGCAGGAGACGCTGCACTTCGTGCCCGGCGACGAGGAGTCGCCGCCGATGCGCTCGAAGGAAGAGGCGCAGGACTACCGGTACTTTCCGGAGCCGGATCTCGTGCCGGTGCATCCGCCGAAGGAGCTCGTCGAGAAGCTGCGCGGTGAAATCGGCGAGCTCCCCGGCGCGCGCATCAAGCGCATCGCGGACACGCTCTCGTTCTACGACGCCGACGTGCTCGTCACGGGCGGCCTCGACATGCTCTGGTCGCACCTCGTCGCGGCCGGCGCCGAGCCCAAGGAGGCGGCGAACGTGCTCGCGAACCAGTTCGTCGCGACCGGCATCGCGCCCGCCGCCGTGAACGCGGGCGAGCTCGCCAAGCTCGTGTCCGCACGTTCGACGATTCCGCGCGCGGCGTTCGACGAGGCGCTCGCGAAGGTCGGCGACGCGGACTTCAGCGCGGCGCCGTACCTCGAGCAGAAGGTCGTGGCGGACGCGGGCGAGCTCGATCCGGTGATCGACCGCATCATCGAGGCGAACCCCGGGCAGGCGGAGCAGTTCCGGAGCGGCAAGGAGGGCCTGCTCGGGTTCTTCGTCGGCCAGGTGATGAAGGAGACGGGCGGCAGGGCCGACCCGCGCGTCGTGAACGAGCGCGTGCGCACAAAATTGGAATCTGATTCGGCGTAGCCGAACCAGATTCAGGGGTTACGCGAGCCGACGAGGTTGACGGAACCTTGGAATCTGGTTCGCAAAGACCGCGAATCAGATTCAGCCCGTAGCGACCGACAACATGCCGAGGCACATCTCGTCGGTCGTGCCTTCGCCCCAGAGGACGTAGCGCGGTGCGAGCTGCTTCGCGCCGACGACAGGCTGCGCGTCCTTCGAGTTGTCGAACTTGCACGAGACGCGGATCGTGTCGCCGGGACCGATCTTCACCGGCGTCTTCAAGTAGTAGACGTCCTGCCAGTGGAAGTCCCACGCCGGGATGTGAAGAAGCGTCTGTTGCTTCGCGGTGCCCGGATCGAGCACGACCGAGATGTCGCGGCCGCGCAGATGCATGTGGCCGGCGACGCCGTAGATCGTCTCGTCGTGTGACACCGCGCGGTCGCAGGAGGTCGCGACGGAGGTGGCCGGGCCGACGCTCGTCGGGAAGTCGGCGAGCGTCTTGCCGCACAGTCGCAGGAGCGCGGCGGGAACGAACGCCGCCTCGGCGCCGTACTTGTTCACCTCGTCCTGCAGCGCTGTCTGGCGCGTGCACGGTGCACCGCTCATGCCGTCGGGACACGGGAGCTCCACCGGCGCGGCAATGAGCTCCGTCTGCAGCCGCGTCAGCGGTGTGGTCGCGGGCCGCAGCCTCAGCTGCGCCGACGAGCGGTCCGGGCCGGCGGCCTCGATCAGGTTGTAGTGCACCTGCATGACGATCTTCGCGCCCTTGTGCAGCAGCACACCGGTGCCGCTCGGCAGCGCGTTCGTCGTGTGGCCCGGCACCCAGGCCGCGATCCAGGGCGGCTGGCCGAGGCGCGACAGGGAGTCGGAGCCCGAGAGGTCGAACGGCAAGCCGGGCCCGCCGAAGCACGTCCAGCCCTTGCCGCCGCTCGCTGCGTTCATCTGCGCCGCGGCGGTCGCCTGTACGCCGGCGGCCTCGTAGAGGATCACGTGGTGGACGACCCCCGTCCGCTGGGGTTTGATCAGCGCGGCGGTCACGTAGGCGTCTTGCTCGAGCTTCGGGTCGAGGACGAAGCAGTGGTAGTCGTCGATCGCGCCGCCCGCCGCGTGCGGGGCGTAGGCCTTCCGCGGTGCGAGCGTGACGGTGCGCCCAGGCCCCGAGAGGCCGGCGTCGAGCGACGGCTTGGAGTGGCGCTCGGAGGGATTTCCCGCGGGCGCGCCGTTCGCGGCCCATGCGGCGAGCGTCGAGAGCTGCGCGCTCGTCAGGCGGCGCTTGTCGCGGCCGACGAGCGGCGCGGAGTCGTCACCGGGCATCCACGGCGGCATCAGCCCGGCCTTCGTCATGCGCACGATCCCGCCGGCGTGGGCCTTCGCCTGCGCGGCGGTCGTCAGGGAGAACGGCGCGATTCCCCCGAGCCGGTGGCACGAAGCGCACTTCGCGTCCAGGATGGGCGCGACGTCGCGGTTGTAGGTCGGCCCGGATGCGGCGTTGCCGAGCACGGCGGCGCCGAGGGCCGCGAGTAGGCCGAGAAAGGCGATCGGGAGCGCTTTGCGCACGCGCGCCCACTGTACGGCCAAATCGTCCGAATGGATGACGAATTCGCCGCAGCGAGGATCTACCGTTTCGCCATGCGGCACGTCGAGCGAGCAGACATCGTCGCGGGCGTGATCCTGGCCTGCTTCGTCGGCGCCACGGGAACCGGGCTCGGCCTTGCGGCCGCCCATGTCCGCGCAGGCGGTGGGGACCAGTCCGGCCCGTTGCGGATGATCCTGCGCGGCGGGAACGACGTCCCGTCGATCCAGCGCGACCGCGTTCGCCTGC
>CAZDEX010000314.1:0-2556 GCA_964504405.1 uncultured Gaiellales bacterium
CGCGCCAGATCGAGAACGCGCAGAAGAAGGTCGAGGAGCAGAACTTCGTCGCGCGTAAGAACGTCCTCAAGTACGACGACGTGATGAACATCCAGCGCCGCGAGATCTACGAGCAGCGCAACCGCGTCCTGCACGGCGAGGACCTGTCGGAGCTCGTGAAGGAGAGCTGGATCCCCGAGGTGCTCTCGAGCGTCGTCGCCGAGTACACGCGGGACCCGCTCAGCGAAGAGTGGGATCTCGGCGCGCTCGTCGGCGCGATGGAGCAGGTGTACGGCACCGGCGTCAGCGCGGAAGAGCTGAAGGGCCTCGACCGCGAGGCGATCGTCCAGGAGTTCGTCGACGACGCCCTCGACGCGTACGCCGAGCGCGAGAAGGAGATGGACGCGATCCAGGAAGGGCTGATGCGCGACCTCGAGCGCTTCATCGTCCTGCAGACCGTCGACATCCGCTGGCGCGAGCACCTCGAGTCGATGGACTACCTCCGCGAAGGCATCCACCTGCGCGGCATGGCGCAAAAGGACCCGCTCGTCGAGTACCGCAACGAGGGGGCGCTCATGTTCGAGGACCTGATCGGCGCGATCCACGAAGAGGTGGTGACGCTCCTCTACCACGCCGAGATCACGCCGGAGGACGGCGGCAGCCAGAACCTGCAGCAGGCCGGCCCGAACGGCGGCGGGAACGGCGCGATGAGCTACGAGCACCAGTCCCTCGCAGGCGCCGACGCGATCCTCGCTGCAGGCGGCACGTCGACCGCAGCGGCCGCCGGGTTCGGCGGTGCGGTCGCGACGGGCGGCCCCGCCACGCCGAAGCCGAAGGTGAACTCCCCGATGGAGACCGTCGGGCGGAACGACCCGTGCTGGTGCGGCTCGGGCAAGAAATTCAAGAAGTGCCACGGCGCCTAGCCGTTCCCAGCCCGCAGCTCGCCGACGACGCGATCCGGCTCGAGCCGCTGACCCAGGCGCACGCAGCCGGGATGCTCGTGCTCGCCGCGGACGCGGACGTCGAGCGCTTCACGCGCGTGCCCGCGGGCGCCGACCCCGCGTTCGTCGAGCGCTGGATCGCGCGCTACGAGGCGGGGTGGGAGGACGGGAGCCGCGCGGGCTTCGCGATCCTCGACGCGGCAAACGGGGAGCTCGTCGGCTTCGCCGCAGTCGTCGACCTCGAGCTCGACGCGCTCCAGGCCGAGCTCGGGTACATGGTCGTCCCCGAAGCGCGCGGGCGCGGGATCGCCGGCCGCTCGCTCGACCTGATGACGCGCTGGTGCTTCGACACGCTGGTCCTCGAGCGCCTCGAGCTTCGCATCGACCCGGCGAATGCGGGCTCCGCGAAGGTCGCCGAGCGCTCTGGGTACCGGCTCGAAGGCGTCCTCCGCAACCTGCACCTGAAGGACGGCGTCCGCACGGACGTCGGCGTGTGGTCACGTCTCAGCCAGGACTGATCTCGTAGGGTTCGTGGCGTGAGCACCGCGGACCGCCGGCTGCTCGCCCGGGAGGCAACGCTCTCCACCGCGATCGCAGCATCGCTGGCCGCATTCCTTCTCTGGGCGACACCCCCTGGCATCGACTGGGCGGCGCACGCCTACCAGACGACCTTCCTCCTCCAGCACGGCTTTCAGATCTGGAACAACTTCTGGTACGCGGGGCGGTACTCGTTCGTCACGTACAGCCTCATCTACTACCCGCTGGCCGCGCTGCTCGGGATCAAGGTGCTCGCGCTCGCATCGGTCGCGAGCGCGGCGACGGCGTTCAGCATCGTCGTCTTCCGCCAGTGGGGCGCCGTCTCGAAGCTGTCGAGCCGCTCGTTCGCCGTGGTCTGGGTCGGGATCATCGGCGCCGCGGCGTTCCCGTTCGCGCTCGCCGTGTCGTTCGCCCTGCTCTCGATCTGGGCGCTGCAGGAACGGCGTCGCGGCCGGTTCGCGCTCGGGGCGATCCTCACTCTCGCCGCGAGCCCGCTCGCGTTTCTCCTGCTCGTGATCGCGCTCGCCGGAGCCGCGTTCTCGCGCCGCTCGCTGCGCGACGTCGGCGTGCCAGTCGGCGTGATCGTCGCGTGCGGCGGAGCCGAGGTGCTGATCTACCGCCTCTTCGGCGACGGCGGGCGCTTCCCGTTCCAGACGCTGCAGCTGCTCCCAGGCATCGCGTTCTCGCTCCTCGGGCTCTGGGTGACGCGCGGCGTTGCCGCCGCGCGGCCGCTGCGCGGCATCTTCGGCATCTACCTCGTCGTGCTGCTCGCGACGTACGTCGTGCCGTCGTCGATCGGGTCGAACATCGAACGGATCCGCTACGTCGCGGTGCCGCTGGCGCTGATCGCGCTCGCGCTGCGCAAGTGGCGGCCGCTGTGGCTCGTGGTGCCCGTGCTCGCGCTCGCGTGCGTGTGGAACGCGACGCCGATCGTCGCGAGCCTCGTGCGCGCAGGGAGCGACCCCGAGAGCGCGCTTCCGTACTGGCAGCCGGCAATCGGCTACCTGCACGAGCACCTGAGCCCGTCCTACCGGGTCGAGGTCGTCGACACCGCCGAGCACTGGCCCGCCGCCTACTTCCCGGACGCGGGCATCCCGAT
>CAZDEX010000315.1:0-2549 GCA_964504405.1 uncultured Gaiellales bacterium
TGGCCGACGACGCGCAGGTCGCCAGGCGTGTCGGCTGCACGCACCGCGAAGCCGTCCATCGCCGAGCTCTCGAACGGCGGCAGGTCGCCGACGGCAGTCGCAGCCTCCGCCAGAACGCGCCCGGAGGCCTCGGTCACGGGCACCTCGACGGCGCCCAGCGGCGTGACCTGCGCGAGGACCTGGGCGAGCGCATCGTCGATCCCCGGCAGAGAGCTCACGAAGGATCACGATAATCAGCGGCGAGATGCCAGACGAGGTCATTGCAGGGCGCTACCGGTTGATCGAGCCGCTCGGCCGCGGGGCGATGAGCTCCGTCTGGCTGGCGGAGGATCAGGAGCTCGGCCGCCGTGTCGCGGTGAAGTTGCTCGGCCCCACCGCAGACCGCGCGCGCTTCGCCCGCGAGGCACGTGCAGCGGCCGCGCTGTCGCATCCGAACATCGCGGCCGTCTACGACTACGGCGAGGCCGACAACCGCCCCTACATGGTGCTCGAGCACCTGCCGAACGGCTCGCTCGAGGACCGGTTGACGGGCGGCCCGCTGCCCGACGAGGAGACGACGCGCATCGCGACGGAGATCGCGGCGGGGCTCGCGCACGCCCATGAGCGCGGCCTCGTGCACCGCGACCTGAAGCCCGCGAACATCCTCTTCGACAGCGAGGGGCGCGCGAAGATCGCCGACTTCGGCATCGCGCGGATGGGCACCGACGGCACGCTGACCGAGGCCGGCACGGTCCTCGGCACGGCGTCGTACATCTCGCCCGAGCAGGCGAGCGGCCAGACCGCCGGCCCCGCGAGCGACGTCTACTCGTTCGGCGTGATCCTCTTCCGGATGCTGACGGGCCAGCTCCCGTTCGTGTCTGCGAACGCGATGGAGCTCGTGCGCATGCACCGCGACGACGATCCTCCGCCCGTCTCGGCCTTCCGCGACGACGCGCCCCCCAATCTCGAGAGCGTCGCGATCGCGGCGCTCGCCAAGGACCCGGCAGACCGTCCCGCCGACGGCAGGGCGCTCCTGCGGGAGCTGCGCGGCGGCGGCCGGCCCGAGGCCGGGACGATGATCTTGGCGCCGCCGCCCGCCGAAGCGACGCAGGTGCTGCGCCCCGCCCGCCCGCCGCGAGGCCCCAGGCAGAGCCTCCTGCCACTCGCCGTGCTCGCGCTCGGCCTCCTCGGCGGCGGTGTGGCGCTCGCGATCGCGCTCACGCACGGCTCGAGCACCGACACGCCGACGACGACCGCAGGGAGCCTGACGCTGCCGACGGTCTCGTCCAGCACGTCGGCCAAGACCACGACCCGTACGACCACGACGGCGCCCAGGACCACGACGGCGCCCACGACGACCACGGCGCCGACGACGACCCACCACGTCACGACCGCGCCGAGACGCGTGCCGACGACGACGGTCGCGCCTCCGACGACGACGCTCGCCCCGCCGACGACGACCGTTGCGCCGCCTCCGACGACGACGGCGGTCACCACCGCCACGACCCCGACGACGACTGCGCCACCGCCGACGACGACCGCCCCGTGAGGGCGCTCTACTTCGGCACGTACGACCGCGACCATCCGCGAAACGTGAACGCGATCGCGGCGCTGCGCGCCGCCGGGATCCACGTCGACGAACGGCAAGCCACGGTGCAGGGCGGCGGTCTGCGCGGTGCGCTCAGCGCCTTCGGGGCGGAGACGAGGCTGCGCCTGCCGAACCTGGGCGAGTTCGACGTCGTGATCGTCGGCTACCCCGGCCACTTCGACGTGCCGCGTGCGCGCCAGGTTGCCGGCAAGCGCCCGCTCGTCTTCGACGCCGTGCTCTCGCTCGAGAACGAGCTCGTCGAGGTGCGGCGGCGGTTCCGGCCGCGCTCGACCGCCGCAACGGTGCTCCGCGCGGTCGACCATCGCGCGCTACGACTGCCCGACCTCGTCGTCTGCGGGACCGACGCCGAGGCCGCCTACCTACGGGAGCTCGGCGCAAAGCGCACGGTGACGATCTTCCTCGGCGCGGACGACGACGTCTTCCGCGAGACATGGTCACCTGCGTATCCCTTTTCGGCGCTCTACGTCACCGATCCCTCGGTCGACATCGTGGAAGAGGCGCTGCGGCAGGTCGACGTCCCGCTTCGTGTGGTCATGCCGTACGAGCTGCTCGAGGACGACGCGGGGATCACGTTCGCGCATGCGGGGATCGTGCTCGGCAGCTTTCGCGAGTCGCGCGCCATTCGTGCGCCGGTCTTCGACGCCCTCGCGACCGGAGCGCCGGTGATCACCGCCGACAATGCCGCGGCGCGCGAGCTCCTGGCGGACGGCGAGTCGGCGCTGCTCGTGCCGCCGAACGACGCAGCCGCGCTCGCGCATGCAGTGCGCCGGCTTGCAGACGACGAGCCGCTGCGCAACGCGATCGCGGCGAAGGGGCGCCGCGTCTTCGCAGAGCGCGCGAGCCGTCCCGTGCGCGGCGAGCAGTGGCGTGCGGCGCTAGAACAGGATGCCCTGCGGTAACAGGTACGCGCAGAGCGCGAGCGTGATCACGGCCGCCGTGTCGTCGTCGTCGTAGGCCGACA
>CAZDEX010000316.1:0-2508 GCA_964504405.1 uncultured Gaiellales bacterium
CGTCAAGGGCTACTCCGGCGGCATGCGCCGCCGGCTCGACATCGCGCTCGGCCTCGTGCACCGGCCGCGGGTGCTCTTCCTCGACGAACCGACCACGGGCCTCGATCCGGAGGCGCGCGTCGCGATGTGGGAGGAGGTCTCGCGCCTCGCCGCCGCCGAGTCGCTGACGATCCTCCTCACGACGCACTACCTCGAAGAGGCCGACCAGCTGGCCGACCGCCTCGCGATCGTCTCGCAGGGCAAGGTCGTCGTCGAGGGAACTCCCGCCGAGCTGAAGGCGCGGCTGAAGGGCGACGCGGTCCACGTCGAGCTCGAGGACGGCGCGATCGACGCCGCGAAGCGCGTGCTCGAGCGCGTCGGCGCGACGCCGGACCAGGTGCTCGAGGGACGCACGATCGTCTCGCGGGTCGAGAACGGCGGTCGCGCGCTGCCCGGCATCCTCTCGGCGCTCGAAGGGGAGGGCATCGGCGTCGCATCCGTGTCGCTCTCGCGTCCGTCGCTCGACGACGTCTACCTCCACTTCACCGGGCGCGACTTCGGCGCCGAGGACCGCGCGGCGTGAAGACCATCAGCGACACGTGGTTCATGATCGTCCGGCAGGCGCGCAACCTGATGCGCGAGCCGATCTGGATCGTCCTGCTCCTCGTGCAGCCGATGGTGTGGCTGCTCCTCTACGGCCAGCTGTTCAAGAACGTGACGAAGCTCGGCGGCTTCGGGACTGCGTCGTACATCACCTTCCTCGCACCCGCGATCGTCGTGATGAACGCGTTCTTCGGCGCGACGTGGAGCGGCATGTCGATGATCTACGACCTCGACCACAAGATCGTCGAGCGCTTCCTCGCCACACCGGCATCGCGTTTCGCGATCGTGCTCTCGCAGATCGTGCGCTCTGCGCTGACGGCCGCGATTCAGGCGCTCGTGATCCTGCTCGTCTCACTCGCGCTGGGCGTGCGCGTGCACACGGGCGTCGCGGGCTGGCTCGTGATCATCCTCGCGGCGATCCTCGTCAACAGCTCGTTCGCGGGCGTCTCGCAGGCGATCGCGCTCCTGACGCGCCGTGAGGCGACGATGATCGCGGTCGCGAACTTCATCGGGCTGCCGCTGCTGTTCCTGTCGACGACGATGATCGCGCGCGCCCAGATGCCCGGGTGGATGCAGGAGGTCGCGAAGTTCAACCCCGTCGACTGGGGCGTGCGCGCGGCGCGCGAGGTCGTGCTGCCCGGGACGTCGTGGGGCCATGTCGGGCTGTACCTGCTCCTGCTGTTCGCGCTCTCGTCGCTCACCGCCGCGTGGGCGACATGGACGTTCCGCGCGTACCAGCGGTCGCTGTAGGTGTCAGACACCCTTTCCGGTCCTAACCGGTGTCGGCGCTGGTGTCAGACACCCGTACACGGCTCCGAACCGTTGTCGGCGCTTCGAAGAGGTGTCTGACACCTTCTCGAAGCTCGGGACGAGCGCGACCGGGTGTCAGACACCCTTTCCCGTTCCGAACCGTTGTCGGCGCTGGTGTCAGACACCCGTACACGGCTCCGAACCGTTGTCGGCGCTTCGAAGAGGTGTCTGACACCTATTCGAAGCTCGCGACGAGCGCGACCGGGTGTCAGACACCCGCCGCTTCGATGACGCAGATCGTCTGACCCGCGGTCACCGGCTGGCCCGCGGCGACCGCGAGGTCGGCGATCGTCCCGCCGCGGTGCGCGGTGACCTCGTTCTCCATCTTCATCGCCTCGACGATGCAGATCACCTCGCCGGCCTCGACCGTGTCGCCTTCGGCGACCTTCACCTGGAGCACCGTGCCCTGCATCGGGCTGGTGACGGCATCCGATCCGGCGCCGCCCGCGCCGGCGGCGGCGCGCTCGCGGCGGCGGCGCGCGAGCTCGCGGTACGGCGGCTCCGGAACGAGCACCTTCACCTCGACGCGTCGGCCATCCACCTCGGCCACTGTCGTTTTCAGACGTGTCGCCTGTGATGACAACGATCCGTCCGAGCCTGCGGCTAGCGTTGTTGCCCGTTGCGAAAACTGCTCCGCCTGCTCTGCGAGAAGCTCGGACTCGACGAGGCCGTGGCACGTCGCACCCTCGATGAAGCAGGGGTGCGAGAGGAGCGCCTGGTGGAAGCCGAGGAGCGTCTTCACCCCGCCGATCTCGTACTCGGACAGCGCGCGCAGCATGCGACGGCGCGCCGCCTCGCGGTCGGAGCCGTAGACGATCAGCTTCGCGACCATCGGGTCGTACAGCCCGCTGATCTCACCGCCCGCGGCGACCCCGGAGTCGACGCGAACCCCCGGTCCCGTCGGCTCGCGGTAGCTCGTGATCCGCCCCGGGCTCGGCAGGAAGCCATGGGACGGGTCCTCGGCGTTGATCCGGCACTCGATCGAGTGCCCGCGCAGCAGGACATCCTCCTGGCGCAGCGATAGCGGCTCCCCTGCCGCGATGAGAACCTGCTCCCGCACGAGATCGAGCCCGGTCACCTCCTCGGTCACGGTGTGCTCGACCTGGAGGCGCGTGT
>CAZDEX010000317.1:0-2492 GCA_964504405.1 uncultured Gaiellales bacterium
GGCCCACCGAGCACATCTATGTCGGCTCGAAGGCGCCCTGGTTCGAGATCACCGACGACTTGCCGCAACGCCACGAGCTGGACTGAGGGTTCATTCCGCTCAACCTCGGGCGGACGGCTTCCGATACAAAGCCCACCGCTGTGACCGTCACCGTCGCCCAGACCCCGCCGGACGAACAGGAGCGCCTCGCGGAGCTCTATGCCCTCGGGATCCTCGACACGGATCCCGAGGAGCCGTTCGACGACATCGTCCGCCTCGCGGCCGAGATCTGCGACGCGCCCTGGGCGCGCATCAACTTCGTCGACGAGACGCGCCAATAGACGAAGGCTGTGCTCGGGATGGACCGAGACGACACGCCTCGCGAGCTCGCCTTCTGCCCGCAGACGATCGTCGCACCGCGCGGCGTCATGGTCGTCGAGGACGCAAAGCGCGACGCGCGGTTCGCGGACAACCCGCTGACCGATGACCCGGGGATCAGGTTCTACGCCGGCGCGGCGATCAACGGCCCGTCGGGGCATGCGCTCGGCTCGCTCTGCGTGCTCGACAGCGTGCCGCGACAGCTTCCGCCGGACGAGCTCGAGGCGCTGGAGGCGCTCGCGCGCCTCGGGACGAGTCAGCTCGAGCTGCGCCGCCTGCTCGCGGGGCAGCGACGGCTCGTCGACGAGCTGCGCGAGCTCGACCGGCAGCGTGCAGAGCTCAGCGCCGTCATCGCGCACGACTTGCGCACCCCGCTCACGTCGATCCAGGGGTACGCCCAGCTCTGGCGCGAAGAGAACATCGACCCGGACATCGCGTTCCAGACGATCAACCGCGGCACCGGGAGACTCCTCCGGCTCGTCGACGATCTCGTCGGGAGCCCAACCCATCTGGAGCTCGCGGAGCTCGATCTCGCGGGGCTGGCCACCGCCGCGGTCGACCAGGTGCGCCCCGTGGCGGACGCGCAGGACGTGTCGCTCGAGCTCGACCTGCGACCCACGCCCTTCGTGGGCGATCCCCACCGCCTCGCGCAGCTGCTCGACAACCTGGTCGGGAACGCGGTCAAGTACGCCCCGGGCGGGCGGGTCCTCGTTCGCTGCCGCGCCGACGACCGAGGAGCCGCGCTCACCGTCGAGGACACCGGCGTGGGCATCCCGGAGGACGAGCTTCCACGGCTGTTCGACCGCTTCTACCGGGCCTCCACGTCCCAGGGCTTCGCGGCCAGTGGGATCGGGCTGTCGATCGTCAAGGCGATCGTCGAAGCGCACGAGGGCTCACTCGAGGTGGAGAGCCGCGTCGGCGCCGGCACGACGTTCCGCGTAGTTCTGCCGGCGTAGAGACCTTTCTGGGACGATCGCGTCGTGGCACGCGCGTTCGTCGTCCGCCCCGCCCGGGATGAGGATCGCCGTGCGGCCGCGCTCGTGCACGCCGCCGTCGCAGAGGAGCGGACCGGGATCGGCGCCGAGCCGCCGGTCGACGTCGATCGGCGCGCCGCGTCGTTCGAGATCGACGGGTCGTTCGCGGCGCTGGCAGGCGAGGAGCTCGTGGGCTGGCTGCACATCGACGCAACGGGCTTCGGCTACGGCGAGCTCGGCATGCTCGTCGCGCGCGAGTGGCGCGGCCGCGGCGTCGGCTCGGCGCTGCTCGAGGCGGCGATCGCATGGGCACGCGGCCGCGGCCTGCACAAGCTGAGCCTCACCGTCTTCGCGCACAACGAGCCGGCGATCGCGCTCTATCGCAAGTACGGATTCGTCGAAGAAGGCCGGCGGGTCAAGCACTTCCGGCGCGCGAACGGCGAGCTCTGGGACGCGCTCGAGATGGGGCTCTTGCTCTGAGCCGAGGCCCGTTTCTTCAGGCGGGACGCAGCCAGATCACCGACAGCGGCGGCAGCGTCACGAGCGCCGAGTACTGCTGGTCGTGCCACGGCGTCCCCTCCGCCGTGACCTCGCCCATGTTCCCGATGCCGGAGCCGCCGTAGTAGGCGCTGTCGGTGTTCAAGAGCTCCGTCCACGCGCCGGGCTTCGGCAAACCGACGCGGTAGCCCTCGCGCGGGACCGGCGCGAGATTCGCGATGCACACGACCTGGCGCTTCCCGTCCTTGGCGACACGCGAGAAGACCAGCACGTTGTTCATCGCGTCGTTCGGCTCGATCCAGCGGAAGCCCTCGTGCGAGAAGTCGACTTCCCAGAACGCCGGCTCCTCGCGGTAGATCCGATTCAGGTCGCGCATCAGGTCGCGCATCCCGGCGTGCTCGCTGTGCTCGAGGAGCCACCACGGCAGCTCGTCGGCGTGCGACCACTCCCACGGGCTCGCGATCTCGCCGCCCATGAAGATCAGCTTCTTGCCGGGGTGCGCCCACATGTACGCGTACAACGCGCGCAGGTTGGCGAGCTGTTGCCACCGGTCGCCCGGCATCTTCGAAAGGAGCGAGCCCTTGCCGTGCACGACCTCGTCGTGCGAGAGCGGCAGGATGAAGTTCTCGTTCCACGCGTAGACGAGCGAGAAGGTCAGCTCGT
>CAZDEX010000318.1:0-2467 GCA_964504405.1 uncultured Gaiellales bacterium
CGGACGCGGACGCGGCGGAGAGCGCCTCCTCGACGTGCTGCAGCGGCAGACCGGTCGCCTCGGCCAGCTCTTCCTTCGTCGGCTCACGGCCGAGCTCGACCTCGAGGCGCCGGGCCGCGCGCGACAGCTTCTGCTGGCGCTCGACGACGTGCACCGGCACGCGGATCGTGCGCGCGTGGTTTGCGACCGCGCGCTGCACGCTCTGGCGGATCCACCAGGTCGCGTACGTGGAGAACTTGTACCCACGGCGCCAATCGAACTTCTCGACCGCGCGGTTCAGACCGAGCGTGCCCTCCTGGATCAGGTCCAGGAACGGGACGCCGAGCCCGCGGTAGCCCTTCGCGATCGACACGACCAGGCGCAGGTTGGACTCGATCATGCGGCGCTTGGCGCGGCCGTCGCCCCGCTCGATCGCCTTCGCGAGCACGACCTCTTCGTGCGCGGTCAGCAGCTTGTGCTTGCCGACGTCGGCGAGGAAGAGCTGCAGGCTGTCGCCCGCACCGGAAGGCGCGTCGGCCTCGTACACGACGGGCTCGGGCTGGGCCTTCTTCTTGCGCTCCTCGAGGACGGGCTCGCGCACCTCGAGGCCGATCCGCTCGAGCTCGCGCACCACTTCCTCCTGGCCGCCGTCGTCCAGGTCGTTCTCCACCGCGAACGCCTCGAGCTCGGCCGGTTCGATCCAGCCGCGCTCCTCACCCGCCTCGATCAGCGACCGGGCGCTCTCGGTCTCAAGAAGTTCAGTCAGCTGGCTTTGGGTCAACTCGGAATCGATGTCCTTTCGTTTCTGCGACCGGCCTCGCTTACCTCCAAAACGCAAGCAGAGGCGCGGCCATTCCTTCCGGCCGTGTGCTCAGTATGGACGGTTTTTGCCCTCAGATGTTGGACGAAGTGTTTGGATCTGATTTAGGTGCGCTTCTTTGTGCGCTTCTTCACAGGGCCGCGCGCCCTGCGGTCGGCGAGAAGCTCGTAGGCGCGCTCGTTCGAGATCGACTCGACCGAATCGCCCGCCCGCAGGCTCGCGTTCGTCTCGCCGTCGGTCACGTACGGGCCGAAGCGACCTTCTTTCAGAACCACAGGCTTACCGCTTACGGGATCGTCTCCCAGCTCTTTCAGCGGCGGGGCGGCGGCGCGACGTCCGCGCTGGCGGGGCTCCGCCAGCTTGGCGAGCGCCTCGTCGAGCGTGATCGTGAAGAGCTGCTCCTCGCTGTCGAGCGAGCGCGACTCCTTGCCCTTCTTCACGTACGGGCCGTAGCGGCCGCTCGCGGCGACGACCTCCTCGCCGTCTGACTCGCCGATCGTCCGCGGGAGCTGCAGGAGCCTGAGCGCGTCCTCGAGCGTCACGGTCTCGGGCGTCATCGACTTGAAGAGCGATGCCGTCCGCGGCTTCTCGTCGGCGCCGTCCTCGAGCACCTCGGTGACGTAGGGGCCGTACCGGCCGGCGCGGAGCGCGATCGTGCGCCCGCTCTCGGGGTCCGTGCCGAGCTCGTGCTCCTGGCTTCCCTGCGCGAGGATCTCCTCGGCGCGGTCCGGGGTGAGCTCGTCGGGCGCGACGTCGGGCGGCAGCGTCTGGCGCGCTTCGCCACGCTCGAGGTACGGGCCGTACTTGCCGACGCGCACGACGATGTCGGTGCGGGGCAGCTCGACGGTGTTGATCTCGCGCGCGTCGATCTCGGCGAGCCTGCCCTCGACCTGTTCCTTCAGCCCGGCGTCGCCGTTGCCGCCGAAGTAGAAGCGCTGCAGCCAGTCGGTGCGCGCCTCGTCGCCGGAGGCGATCTCGTCGAGGTCGTCCTCCATGCGCGCGGTGAACTCGTAGTCGACGAGGCGCGGGAAGTGCTTCTCGAGCAGGTTGACGACCGCGAACGCGAGGAACTCCGGCACGAGCGCCTGCCCCTGCTTGCGCACGTAGCCGCGATCGAGGATCGTGCCCATGATCGCGGCGTAGGTCGACGGGCGGCCGATGCCGCGCTCCTCGAGCGCCTTGACGAGGCTCGCCTCGGTGAAGCGCGAGGGCGGCGTCGTCGAGTGTCCGTCCGGCTCCAACGCGACGGCTGTGAGCTGATCATCAACACTGAGCGGCGGCAGCACCTTCTCCTCCGCGTCCTCGGAGACGTCGTCGCGTCCTTCCTCGTACGCCAGCAGGAAGCCGCGGAACGTGATCACCGTGCCGGCCGTCGCGAACTCCGTCGCACGGCCGTCGCTCGAGCCCGCGGCGATGCGCACTGACACGGTCTGACCGCGCGCGTCCGCCATCTGCGAGGCGACGGTGCGCTTCCAGATCAGGTCGTAGACGTTGAACTCCTCGGCCGACAGCTCGCGGCGCACGTCGTCCGGCGTGCGGAAGCGGTCGCCCGCGGGGCGGATCGCCTCGTGCGCCTCTTGCGCGTTCTTCACCTTGCGGTTGTACTGCCGCGGCTCCGCCGTGACCGACTCCGGCCCGTACAGCTCGCGTGCCTGGTCGCGCGCGGCG
>CAZDEX010000319.1:0-2461 GCA_964504405.1 uncultured Gaiellales bacterium
ACTGCCCGAACTCCGACTCCTCCTCGTCGCCGACCGGCTTCTCGAGCGACACCGGCGTCTGCGACGTGCGGCGGATCGTCTCGACCTCCTCGATCGTCATGTCGAGGTCGAGCGCGATCTCCTCGTTCGTCGGCTCGCGGCCGCGCTCGGCGCGCAGCTTGCGCTCGGTGCGCATGATCTTGTTCAGCTTCTCCACGACGTGCACCGGCATGCGGATGGTGCGCGCCTTGTCGGCGAGCGCACGCGCGACCGCCTGGCGGATCCACCAGGTCGCGTAGGTCGAGAACTTGTAGCCCTTGCGCCAGTCGAACTTCTCGGCGGCGCGCACGAGGCCGATCGTCCCCTCCTGGATGAGATCGAGGAACGGGAGACCCTGGTTCCGGTAGCGCTTCGCGATCGACACGACGAGCCGCAGGTTGGCCTCGACCATCTCCTGCTTCGCACGATGGTCGCCGCGCTCGATGCGCTTCGCGAGCTCGACTTCCTGCGCGGCGGTCAGCAGGTCGACCTTGCCGACGTCCTTCAGGAAGAGCTGCAGCGAGTCTGCGGAGAACTCCGTGTCGGCAGGCTCTTCGACCTCTTCGACCTGGGCGGCGTAGAAGTCGGCCTCCGCGTCCGCCACGGCGTCGAGCGGCGTCACTTCCGCGTCGTCAGCCTCGGCCTCGACCTCTTCCTCGAAGTCCGTTCCGTCTACGTCCATCTCTTTCGCGCTCATTGGCCCCCCTCGTTGCCTTGAGCTGTGCCTGGCTGGATGCGGAACTGTCGCAGGAGAACCGGACGGACGCCATAGGCCGCTCGGCTCATTTTCGGGTGCGCTTAGTCCCACCTGTCACAAGACCGCTGAGGAAGGCGTTCGCTTCCCGCCCGAGCCTCGAGGCCGGCGCAAGGCGACGCGCCAGCCGGAACTCCTTCTCGGCCTGCGTGCGCTGCCCCGTCCAGGCGAGGAGCAGCCCGAGGTGGAAGCGAACCGACTGGCTCTTCGGGAAGCGCCGGACGAGCGGGCCGAGGTGCGAGAAGGAGGCGGAGAGGTTGTCCTCGTCGAAGCGCGCGACTGCGGCGGCGACCTGTGCCTCGTCGTCGGCCGGGTGCAGGCGTGCCGCGCGCGCGTACACGCGCTCGGCCGAGTGCTGGTGGCCCTGGCGCTGCAGCCTGACGCCCTCGAGGAGCAGCGGGTCCTCGTGCTGCGGTTCGAAGACCGGGTAGAGGCCGTCGGCCGGCGTGAAGAACTGCGGGTGAAGGATCAGGTCGGCCTTCATCTCGTAGTACGTGTCGCGGCCCGCCTTCTTCGCGTTCCGCCACGCTTCCTCCGCATCCGTGACATAGCCCGCGCAGAAGAGCGCGGTGCCGTAGTTGAACTGCACGACCGGATCGGCGCCGACAGCCTGCGCCAGCGGCTCGAGCTCGTGCGCGGCCTGCTTCGGGTCGTGCGCGAACGCGGCTCGCACCGCGGCGACGTTCGGCGAGGCGACGCCGGGCACGATCAGGGGCTGCGGCCGCGTCTTGCACTGGGCGGCCAGTGGAGGCGGGTCCTGGCGGGTCGCGTAGACCACGCCGGCGACCGTCCCGGCTGCGGCCGCCGCCGCCGCGGCGACGATCAGCCTGACGCGTCTGGCCCCGGACACAGCGGCCAAACTAGCCGGAAATACTGAACGACCCGCTACCGTTTGGATAGTCATGACGACCTACCGCGAGCTGCTCCAGCGCACGAAGTCCGAGATCGAGGAGGTCGACGCGCGCGGCGCCCAGGCCCTCGACGGCGCAGCCTGGATCGACGTCCGCGAGGACGACGAGTGGCAGGAGGGTCACATCCCCGGCGCCGTCCACGTCCCGCGCGGCTACCTCGAGTCGCGCATCGAGACCGCGGCGCCCGACAAGAGCACCCCGGTCATCGTCTACTGCGCCGGCGGCAACCGCTCGGCCTTCTCCGCGAAGACGCTCCAGGAGCTCGGGTACGAGCAGGTCTACTCGCTCGAGGGCGGCTTCACCGACTGGAAGCGGAACGGCAACGAGATCACGATGCCGCGGACGCTCTCGCCGGAGCGCCGCGCGCGCTACTCGCGCCATCTGCTGATCCCCGAGTTCGGCGAGGAGGGCCAGCTGAAGCTGCTCGACTCGAAGATCCTGCTGATCGGCGCAGGCGGGCTGGGCTCCCCCGCATCCCTCTACCTCGCGGCGGCCGGCGTCGGCACGCTCGGGATCATCGACGCGGACATCGTCGACGAGTCCAACCTGCAGCGGCAGATCGCCCACTCGCTCGACACGCTCGGCACACCGAAGGTCGACTCCGCGAAGCGCGCGATCGAGGCGCTGAACCCCGACGTGCACGTCGTCACCTATCGCGAGCGCCTCACGTCCGAGAACATCGACCGCATCCTCGACGACGGCTACGACCTGATCGTCGACGGCGCCGACAACTTCCCGACGCGCTATCTCGTCAACGACGCGTCCGTGTGGCGCGGCA